>DNPI01000198.1 GCA_003501525.1 Planctomycetota bacterium | reverse complement strand
TTTTTAGAAAAACGCTCACCTGAATTCGAAGGTCGCTGAGGGTGTGTATGCATAGCTCAGTTCATCAGAGGCTAGTGGAGCCCCTTTTCCCCCCTACAATTCTCCCGTGAAAGCTGTTCGCATCCATGAGCATGGGGATTTTGATGCCCTTGTTGTTGAAGAGATTCCCACGCCAGAACCTAGTCCCGGCGAAGTTCGGGTTAAGGTGGCTTGGGCGGCGCTTAACCATCTCGACACTTGGGTGCGTCGTGGTGTTCCTGGCCATGAATTCCCTCTCCCGCTAATTCCTGGATGTGATTTCAGTGGCACTGTAGATGTAGTAGGGCCAGAGGCAGGGAAATTTGAGGTTGGAGACCGAGTTTGTATAGCTCCGGGATTTGGATGTGGCCGATGCCAATCGTGTTCCTCCGGGAGGCAAAATCTTTGTCGGCGCTATGGGATTTATGGTGAAACGGTGGATGGGGGTAATGCAGAGTTCGCTGTAGTGAATGAGGAGAACCTGATCCCAGTCCCCGACGATTTCCCTTTAGACATTGCGGCGGCTTTTCCTCTGACCTATCTCACGGCTTGGCATATGGTGGTTGATCGGTGTGAAGTGAAGTCTGGGGATCGTGTGCTTGTTCATGCGGCTGGTTCTGGGGTTAGCGTTGCCGCAGCGCAAATTGCACGGATGTGGGGTGCTGAGGTCATGGTTACTGCTGGTACAGATTCCAAAGTCGCGCAGGGTTGTGAGAACGGTGCGGAATTTGGTGTGAATTATCTAACAGAAGATTGGGTGAAGGCAGGGAAGCGATGGACCGAGGGAAAAGGCTTCGACATCATCGTCGATCATGTAGGGATTGACACACTCCCCAAGGGGATATGGGCCCTTGCCAAGGGGGGTCGTATCGTCACTTGTGGCGTAACGAGTGGGGCAGAGATGAAAATCCATTTTGCTCCGATTTTTTTTAAATCTCTTTCCATTCTAGGGAGCACGATGGGCGGACATGGAGAGCAGTTAGAAGTTGCCAAACATGTCTTTGCGGGTCGTTTGAAGCCGGTAGTGGCTCATCGGTTCCCAATGGAAGAAGTTGCTGAAGCTCATCGGATGATGAGCGAGAGAGGGTTTTTTGGAAAGATTCTTCTCCAGATAGACTCAGAATCACCTGCCAGCGAATAAACTATATTTCGTTATGACCTGGATTCTGACTCTCGGGGTCTTTTTGATATGCGTTGTGGCTATGTCTGTTGGGGTTGTTCTGGCTGGAAAGCGTTTGCAGGGTTCCTGTGGTGGCCTTGCCGCAGGTTTGGCGGCTGGTCAGGATGCTTGCCCCTGCGGGAAGAAAGTGGGTTCTTGCGAAGATTCGCCTGAGTCTCGAGACGAATTTAGGGTCGGATAGTCGCAGGGAATCCAGATGAGGAGATTTCTTGGAATTCTTCTCCCTCACGCACTACGAGAAAAGCTTCTACTCCTTCCAAAGACTCAACAAGCTCGAGGCCCGCTTCAGCTCCAAGCACGCAGACTGCTGTTGCGAAGGCATCTGCTTTCACGCATGTCGCAGCGATTATGGTAGCTGACGCAAGGTTGTGGTTGACCGGCTGGCCAGTTCGTGGGTCTAGGGTGTGAGACAGGCGTTGGCCTTCTACGTTTCTCCAATTTCGATAGTCGCCGCTAGTCGCAATACTCGAGTTCTTGAGTTCGAGAATAGCTTGGAATTGTTCTCCTGGAAGGCCTCCTATTAAAGGACGGTCAAGGCCTATGCGCCAAGGTGTTTCATTCGGCCCCATGCCTTGGCATCGGATTTCTCCTCCAACCTCTACCAACCAGCTATTCCATCCTGCTGCAGACAAAGCCTCTCCAGCTTGGTCGGTTCCCCACCCTTTGGCTATTCCGGACAGGTCTAATTGGACTGAAGTCGATTCTCTTTGTAGCCAAGTCCCTTCAGCAGTCACTTTTTGCCACCCGACATTCTCAAGAGCGGCGGCAATAGCCATTGAGTTGGGGATTTCCCTTTGAGGGGTAGACCCAAAACCCCATAATTCGACCAACGGGAGAATTGTGGGGTCAAAGGCCCCGCCGCTTATTCCTGCAACGCTAAGGGCTTCTCCAATTACGGTCATGGTGTTTGGGCTAATCCAAGTTGCAATTAAATCGGGCCCAGTATTAAAGCGCGAGAGTTCCGATTCGGGATTCCACGTTGACATCGCTCGGTCGACTTGGTTCAAGGATTCTTGAATAATTCCTTTGAGTTTGGCTGCCTTTTCTTTGCCTTGAGGAATGACAGCATTCCAGGTGGTCCCCATGGTGGAACCTGAAATTTTGGCTGGAGCGATAGAACTCGGACTAGGGGAGCAGCCAGATAGAGCTACTAAAGCAAGGACCGTGGCGGCTTTTTTCACCCCCCGAAATCGTCTAGTCGAATCATTTCCGGCTCGACACCCAAATCGTCCAGCATGCCGAGGACTGCCTGATTCATGAGAGGGGGTCCACAGAGGTAATATTCAATTTCCTCGGGGGATTCATGATTGCTTAAATGGTTGTCTAAGCAAACTTGATGGATAAACCCCGTGTAACCTGTCCAATTATCCTCAGGTTGAGGTTCCGAAAGCGCTACGTGGTATTCGAAGTTAGGGAATTGCTCGGCAATATCTTCAAATTCTTTTGTGTAGAACATTTCCCTTAAAGAGCGTGCGCCGTACCAATAGCTAACTTTGCGTTTAGTCTTTTCGGTTCGAAAGAGATGCATGATGTGAGAGCGAAGCGGTGCCATGCCGGCACCTCCGCCAATGAAGACCATTTCACGATCAGTGTCCTGTAGAAAAAATTCTCCGAAAGGTCCAGAAATAGTGACTTTGTCTCCAGGCTTCCGGCCAAAGATGAAGCTTGACCCTTTCCCTGGAGGGGTGCCTTCAGGGCTTCGTGGAGGGGGAGTGGCAATACGCACGTTGAGCATTACTAGGTCGTCACCTTCTGCTGGATAATTGGCCATGGAATATGCTCGTTCGACTGTTTCGTCCGTTGAGGATTTAGATTTCCAGATATCGAAGCGGTCCCAATCTTCGTGGTACTCCTCTTCGATGGCGAAGTTCTTGAAATCTTCTTTGTGAGGAGGAATTTCGATTTGGATGTAGCCGCCAGATTGAAACTCTAATTTTTCTCCTTCTGGTAGCTTGACTGTGAATTCCTTTATAAATGTGGCGACATTGTGGTTGCTGACAACTTCGCATTCCCACTTTTGAGCGGCGAAAATTTCTTCAGGAACATCAATGCTCATGTTCTCTTTTACTTTCACTTGGCAAGCAAGTCGCCAGTCTTCACGGGCTTCTCCACGATTAATGTGCCCTTCTTCGGTTGGTAATAGGTCACCACCTCCTTCTCGTACTTGAATTTTGCATTCCGCACAGGTGCCACCTCCTCCGCAGGCGGAAGGGACGAATATTTTTTGATTGGCCAATGCTGCCAGTAGAGTCCCGCCCACGGGTGTCCGAACCGGATTTGACTCATCTTTATTGATGACGATGGATATTTCTCCGCTAGGAACCAGACTTTTCCGAGCAATGAGTAGCAGGACCACCATCCCCATAACCACAGAGGTAATCATCCCCACACCGAGAAGAACTAGAAAGGGATCCATTTAGAGTTGAATTCCTCCGAATATCTGGAAGGCCATCGCCATGAGGCCAGTGGTGATGAAGGTGATTCCTAGTCCACGGAGAGAGGCGGGAACATTTGAATATCTCAGTTTCTCCCGTATTGCAGCTAAGGCCACGATGGCAAGCAACCAGCCGACACCTCCTGAAATCCCGTAGACCACGCTTTCTGAAAATGTGTAATCCCGTTGAGCCATGAAGAGCGATCCGCCAAGAATTGCGCAGTTCACTGCGATAAGAGGAACGAAAACGCCAAGAGTTGCATAAAGAGCAGGTGAAAATTTATCGATAGCCATTTCCACAATCTGAACCATGGCTGCAATAGTGGCAATGTAGGCGATTAAGCTTAAAAAGCTAAGATTGACTTCTTCTGCCTTTTCGCCGATGAGCCACTCCAGCGCACCTTCTTGGAGCAGGAAATGGCGAATGAGGTTGTTGAGTGGGACTGTGATACCTAGCACGAAGATGACCGCAAGGCCTAAGCCCATAGCAGTGTCCACTTTCTTCGATACAGCCAGAAAAGAACACATCCCCAAGAAGAAAGCGAGGGCCATGTTCTCGACGAACATAGCTTTCAGAGCAATATTGATGAGCTCCATCTCAGGAATCCTCATTCATTTCGGGGCTAATAGAGCGTTGAATCCAGATAAATATCCCAATGATTAGGAATGCTCCGGGGGAAAGGACCATTAATCCGTTGGGCTCGTAGCCGTCTGGGAAGATGGAATACCCCAGAACTTTTCCTGTGCCGAAGAGTTCTCTGATTAGTCCTACTCCGATGAGGACTAAGTTGTAGCCCATGGAATTGGCAAGGCCGTCTAGAGCCGATCGCAGAGGAGGATTGGCCATGGCGAAGGCCTCTGCTCGTCCCATCACAATGCAGTTTGTGACGATTAGACCCACGAAGACAGTGAGCTCCTTTGCGAGGCTATAAAAGTAAGCTTGGAGAATCTCATCTGCAATCATGACCAGGGAGGAAATAATCGCTAGCTGCGTGATGATGCGGACGCTACCCGGAATAAGGTTGCGAATTAATGAGACGATGGTGTTAGAGCAAACCAGAACGAAGGTCAGAGCTCCGCACATAAGCAGGGCTGTTTCGACCGTGGTGGTAATAGCCAATGCCGAGCAGATACCCAGCACTTGGAGGGTAATGGGGTTCTGTAGGTGTAAGGGGTCCAGTAGAAGTTGACGAGTGGCTTGCTTCATGGGGTGACCTCCTGGAGCTTATTTAGGAAAGGGCCGTAACCTGATTCGCCGAGCCACAGGTGGACTGACCGCCCTACAGCTAGGCTGGTGATGGTTGCTCCGGCAATTCCATCCACTTGGATAGTGGGGTCTTTGACTGCACCCTTTTTCACTACTGTTGCCGCTACAGCGCCGTCCTTGAAGAGGATTTTCCCTGGCCATTGAGCTTTCCATTCCGGGTTGTCTATTTCACCTCCTAGGCCCGCCGTTTCTTTATGAGAAAAGAAGGTGATGCCAATAACGCGGTTTCCAGACAAATCAATGGCCACAAAGCCTTGGAGTAATGACCAGAGGCCATTGCCCCAGATAGGAAGCACGAGGCACTCTTTGCCGGGCTTTTGGACTTCGTAAACGATTAAAGATTTCGGCAATCGTTTGACCTGGATTTGCTTTGCAAGTGCACGAGGACCACTTGGGAGCTCGGAAGCATCGACACCGCTTGTTGAAGCTTTAGCGGCCTTAAGAGCGTTGTATTGCCAGGGGTTTTGATCGTGGAGGGTATCGCCTGTTGCTTGATTGATGACCTTGGCGTCAACGTCTTCGAACATGACATCCACTTCGCTTTGGCTTGGAGTTGTTTCAGAGTCTAGGAGGCCAGCAACTCGGAGGATATTAATTTGCTTGTCGAGGATTGCGTTGGCCTTTTGCTTCTCCACGACGCTTTCGTGTAGTGCGCTGACCGCGGTTGCACAGATTAGGCAGAGTGCGAGGCTGAAGCCGAGTATGTAGCGGTTGCTAAAGTCCAAGGCGCTTCTCCCTACGACGAATGTTGGCCCGGACTACATAGTGGTCAATCACCGGAGCGAAAACGTTCATGAAGATAATGGCCAGCATGATGCCTTCCGGATAAGCGGGATTCAGAACCCTAACCAAGATGGTTAAAGCGCCGATGAGTGCACCGTATATCCACATCCCCAGTTGAGTCTGTGAAGCGGAAACTGGATCAGTCGCCATGAAGATAGCGCCAAAGGCGAAGCCTCCGGTCACTAGCTGCCATTCCCAAGGAATTGCTAGGTAGTGATTGGGGTCTGGCGTCAAGGCATTGAACAGAAGCGTCGTGGCTATCATGCCTAGCAAGCAAGAGAGCATAATTCGCCAGCTGCCAACCTTCGAGAAAATGAGGATCGCCGCCCCAAGGAGACATGCAGGAACTGATGTTTCGCCGAGGCTTCCAGGAATGAAGCCCCAGAAGGAGTCCCACCAACTGAGATCCTCTAAGCTTGCACTTCCCTCCGAGTAGAAGCGAGCTAGGGGTGTCGCGCCGGAATATCCGTCAGCCCAAGATTCAGGCGAGCTGGTCCAAACTGAGTCTCCCGACATTCGGGCAGGATAGGCGAAGTAAAGGAATATCCGCCCAGTGAGCGCTGGATTGAGGACGTTCATCCCAGTACCTCCGAATACTTCCTTGCCCAACACAATGCCGAATGCGATGCCTAATCCGGCTTGCCAAAGCGGCAGGGTTGGCGGAAGCACGAGAGGGAAAAGCAGAGAAGTCACCAAGAACCCTTCGTTGATTTCGTGCTTGCGGATTACGGCAAAAATAGTTTCGAGCGCTCCGCCCACCGCTAGAGTGACAATGTAAAGCGGCAGGAAAATTCTAAGGCCGCCAAGAATGGCGCTTAGCCAGTCGACGTCGGAGGGACCGATTATTGAAGGGTCCAAAGCTTTCATTTCTTGAAATCCAGTGTTGAACCACGCGAACAATGTGCAGGGAATTAACGCGATGACTACTGTCACCATTGTTCGCTTAATGTCATTGCCATCCCTCACGTGTGGCCCGGCGGACGTTTTAGCCCCTGGTGTGTAGAGGAAGCTGTCTAGTGCTTCCCACAGGGGATAGGCCTTGTCCCACTTCCCACCTTCTTCAAAGTGATGGGCAACGCGGTCGAGCAGTTTGCGAAGGGGCTTCATTTATCCTTCTTTCTCAATTTGACTCAAAGTGTTCCGAAGCCAGCGGGTGATTGGAGACTTTGAAGGGCAAGCATATTCCCAAAGAGCGACGTCTTCCTCGACGAGCTCTAGCGCCCCCAGTTTTTCGGCTGTCTCAATATCACCGGAAGCAAGAGATTTAATCAATTGCGTTGGCAAAATATCCAGCGCATTAATCTCTTCCCAGCTGCCAATAGGAACGATTGCTCGAGGGCTTCCGTTAAGGTCAGCATCGTATTTAAACTTAGAACGGAAGAACTTATCAAGCAGGGTGTTCGTAAGCGTGTGTCGACCTCCAAAAGGGAACATCCAGGCAAGCATCTCACGCCTTGTTTGCTCGCTGACTATGGATATCTGAGAGTCCCAGCGCCCGAGGAATCCTTCTGGTGTACCGGTATTAGCTGTCCTTCCGTCAAGCAATGAGCCCGAAACAACTCGGATAGCTTCTACTGATTGCTCCTCCTGAGTTGCGAATTCCATACCCATGCCATTCCAAGTGCGGAGAAGCCGCGGTTTGGTGGCAGCTGGTCCGGTGACGGCCACTGTGCGGCGAACGGTTTGTTTTCCGGAGAGGAGGAACTCTCCTATGTCGGCGACATCTACAGCCCCTATTTGCCAGAGAATTTGCTTTGTGCCAGCCGGCCCCAATTGATGCATGTGCGTCCCAGGTAGCCCGGAAGGGTGAGGCCCAGAAAATTCCTGTTGCTGTATTCCTGGGGCTATGAAGTCGCTCCAATCGTCATTAGGGTTAGTACAAAGCCAAGTCGGCCCTTCCGTTAAGCTTGCCAGTGCTTGTGCGCCTGCGACAAATTCGTCTTGCCGGTTCGCGACGAGTGTGTGAGGGCTTACTGCTAGTGGGCGGGAATCGGTGCCTGTTATGAATAAAGCTGCTGGAGAGTCTCCAGATTGAGCAATTCGCCCAAAGGGGCGTTGCCGGAGGGCAGTCCAAAGGCCAGTTCTACAGAGAGTGTCACGTAGAGCTGCGGGGTCTTGCTTCGAAGGTGCTTTTGTGTTTTCCTCGATTTGAGAATCATTCCCATCGCGCTCGATGACCACAGCAAGCACCATGCGGCGCTGCCCCCTATGGATGGCCTTAATTTTCCCGGACGAGGGTGATGTGAAAAGTACTGTTTCGTCCCGTCGGTCTAGGAACAGTGGCGTTCCCACTTGGACGGCATCACCTTCTTTGACGAGAAGTTTAGTTTTGATACCAACAACTTCCACCGGGAGGAGGGCTGCGTGAGGGGCCTCCCAAGCATCTGCTACAGCGAAGTTGCTAACAGATCCCTGGACCGGAATATCCAGGCCGCGCTTAATTTGTATCACGGGCATTAAATTCCCGGTTCGAGCTTGAGAGAGTTTTTGGAGGGCTTTCGAGTCCCGGGGGCGGCATTCTAAAGGTTTTGGGGGCCTTAGCTGCATTCTCAAATACAGAATGTTTGTGTTTATAATCTTTGCGGATCATTGGCCCCGAGACACCAGAATGGATGCACTCTGATGCTACGTACTACCTCGCTCACTTTCTTCCTTATCTGCGCTGGAGTTCTGGCTTTGGCGATAGCTTTTAGTTCGCAAGGGAAATCAGATTCTGTCATTAGAGCATCTGATTTGCCGTCAATTTCGGAGGGGTTGGCCGATTTAGCAGCGCGTACTCGACCTGGCACGGTCTACCTTGAAGTCGAACAGGAAGTGGCTGGTGCTTTTCGCGAGCGCAAACGAGGAGGGATGGGTAGTGGTTTTGTTGTTGATGCGGTTCAAGGCTTCGTGGTTACGAATGCCCATGTTGTCGGAGGTCCGAATGCTCGGGTAACTGTGGTCCTCGCTGATGGCCGCCGTGACTCGGGTACTGTGATTGGGATCGACGCGAGATCTGACGTCGCGTTAGTACGCATTTCGCCTGGCTTGGCTACTCATCAGCTTGAGTGGGGGAATAGTGATGCTGTGCGCCCTGGCCACTTGGTCTTAGCCTTGGGAAGTCCACTTGGACGCACTTTCAGCACGTCTTTTGGGGTAGTAAGTGCTCTGGGTCGGACCGATTTACAGCTTCCAGAAAAAGATGCTTATCAAGACTTTATTCAGTTCGATGCGTTTATTGATCATGGCTCCAGTGGTGGTCCGCTTTTGGATATGGACGGGCGTGTGGTTGGCATTAACACCGCTATTGGCGGTCGCCTTGATGCTTGGCAGGGAATCTCCTATGCCGTTCCAGAATCCCTTGCTCGTCGGGTAGTAGAAGGGTTGGCTACAAGCGGAGAGACGCGAAGGGGTTGGTTGGGGGTTACGACTAGTGGCGGCGAAGTTACGGCGGCTTATGCTGAATCTGTTGGTCTCGATAGGCCTTATGGGGTTAGAGTTCGAAAAGTTACTCAAGGTTCCCCTGCAGAGGAATCGGGGATTTTGCGGGGTGATATCATTCTCGCAGTTGATGGATATGAGATTTCAAGTCATGAACGACTGCGATCCCGTTTGGCTGCCTTGGGGCCAGGTGTGATGATTCATCTCCGCATTTGGAGAGATAGTGCTTTTAAAACGATAGAAGTGACCTTGGGTGAAAGGCCGTAACGGAGTACACCGCGCCTCCCCCGAGGTCGCGGTGCACTGTTGCATCCTCTGTTCCCCTAATAGAAATCTTCGCTCAGAAGACTCTGTTTATATCCAGTAGCTAACTTAGAGTTACGCGAATTTAGCCCCTAAATCCTGCGCCTTTGAGCCTAGGCTAAAGCTGCAGCTTCGGCGGCCAAGGAATCAGGGAGATTCCATCTGTCTGCTCCAAAAAACTGAACGGGATTGTCCCAGACTAGTTTTTGAATTGCTTCTCGTTCTGCACCCCTTTTCTCCAAGAGGGCGGCCGTTTTTGGGACATTCAAAGGGTCAGCTTCTCCCCAATCTGCGCTACTGTTCAAAAGCATTTTCTCCGTCCCAAAGTCAAAGAAGAGGTTTACGAATCGCTCTGGGGTGAGTTTGGTATTTGGGTAGACCGTGTGTCCCGCCCAAAATCCAGCATCGAGAATCATTTTGGTCGTTTCTTCAGTGGAGTGGTCAATGACAACAGTATCGGGATTAGCGCCGAGATCTTTGAGAACGTCGATTGACCGTTGGGTCCCCCGAGCTTTATCGCGATGAGGTGTGTGGACCAGTATTGGTAAATCGTGCTCAATCGCCATTTTTGCCTGAGCGATATAGGCCTTTTCTTCAGCCTCGGTAATTGCGTCATAACCGAGCTCTCCCACAGCAAGAACACCTTCGTGCTGTAGGAATTCTGGCAGCATTTCGAGGACGGGTTCTGCGACGCGGCTGTCATTGGCTTCTTTGGGATTCAGTCCGATTGTGCAGCGATGTTCAATTCCATGGGAGGCTGCACGTTCGCGTTCCCATTCGAGAATCATGAGAAAGTAATCCCGAAAAGTGCCGGGTGTGGTCCTTGGTTGCCCTAACCAAAAAGAAGGTTCGACGACAGCACGCACTCCATGCAGATACATGGCGTCATAGTCATCAGTTACACGAGAAATACAGTGAATATGTGGGTCGATGTAAATCATAGCCTTGAAACGTTCAACACTATTCTATGTGGCTTCCGTTTCTTTGCTTCCTTTTGACCATGCGTCAAGGCGCTCTTCGACCGCTTGATAAACACTGCGAGAGGTTGCATTCGCTAAGAGAGCAATACCTTGATCAATATGCTCGATTGACCATAAGTGGAATTTGCGCTTTCTAACGGATTCCACAACTGCAGGATCGAGCATTAAATCGTCGACGTTGGATGCTGGGATTAACACTCCTTGAGTTCCAGTAAGGCCCCTTTCTACGCAGAGTTCGAAGAAACCCAGAATCTTTTCATTCACTCCCCCGACTGCCATTACATCGCCACGTAAGTTGACGGCTCCAGTGACTGCAAGGTCTTGCCGCAGAGGGATGTTGGAGAGTGCGGAGAGTAAGGCATAAATTTCCGTACTGCTTGCCGAATCCCCATCGATGGGGCCGTAGCTTTGTTCAAAAGCAAGTGCCATGCGAGCGGAGAGAGTTTTGCTTTGACCAAACTTGTGTCGCATGAAGCCCTCCAGCATTGCCATGCCTTTGTTGTGTATAGATCCTGAAAGGTCGACATCACGTTCGATGTTCGTGAAGGATTCCTCCCCCGCGCCGACTGAAGCTGCAACCCGTGCAGGTCTGCCGAAACCGAGTGGCCCAAGCGAGATCACCGTAAGTCCGTTAAGAATTCCTATCTGACTGCCTTCGGTTGAGATTTCGTAAACATCCTCCAGAGTCATCCTGCGGTGCCACTCGGCATCAAGGGAGTGCTGATGCCGGTGTTTGCGTCGAGCAGTGAGAATTGATTTTTTCTCAATAGCTTGTGCTCCATTCTTCCGAGCCCAGAAATCAGCTTCCCTTAAAACGTCGGCAAGAATATCTAATCGTGCTGACAATCGAGTACGTCGCCCGGCTTCAGTTACAGCTTCTTCAACCATTGCACGCGCCCCTGTCTTTGCTAGAGGTAAGAGATCTTCATTGACGATGATGTTGCGGAGTGCGCCGACAAGCTCAGCGGCAGAGGGTCGTGTTAAAGGAAGCGTTTCGTCGAATTCGGCTCTGACTTTGAAAATCTCTGGAAAATCTTCATCTTGATTGTGCAGTGCATCAAAATGCCCAGATTCACCGATTAAGACTACTTTGATGTCAAGTGGAATTGGCTCTGGACGAATCCCGGCTGGGTCGGGAACACTTGGGCCAGCTTGGCCGGGAATCTCAAGGAGGCCGGTTTGTAGAGTTCGTTTCAGTGCTCGCCAAACTTCGGTTTCCCTAAAGACATCGTGAGAATCAAGGACTAAAAAACCTCCATCTGCAGCGAGCAACGATCCTGGCCGTACTGCTAGGTGGACGAACCCAGGGCCATTGCCAATAATGCGATGCTCCACGGTGCCGAAGAGATTTGTTGTGGAGGGATGTTGCTCGTGTACTAGAGGGCATCCAGCAGATTTCCGGCCACGGATGACATTTACTGTAAATACTTCGAGGCCAGGGTTGGCATGATCACTTTCTCTTTCACCCTCTGTTGAAGAGAAAAGGTGAGGATTTGTCCATGCGAATTGTGCGCATTCGTCTAGCCAAGCGCTTAGTTGAGGGTTCGGGTTAAAGTCCATGCCCATTTCCTGGCGCAGCCATTCGACATCCATTTCAACGGCACTTTGATCATGCGATTCGGTTTCCCTGACAAGACGTAAACCTAGGGCTCGCACTTTTCTTCTAGTCCGAATTAATTCGTGGTGCAATTCATCGCGGCTTTGCTCTAATTTTTTCATCGCTCGAATACCCGGTTGCTTTCCTTTGGGTAAAGCGGAGAGATCTTTCTCGGACAAAATCTTTTCGTTGTGCAAAAAGTGGAAGTCGTAGCGGATGCCACCTTGGCTTTCGAAGGAGACAAGGGCGAGTCCTTTTTTTCGAGCCTTGCGGTCTAGCCTCCGAAAGAGTTCTTTTTCTGCTTTCTGATACCGCCGAACTAATTTGTCGCGCCCTTTGAGGTGCTCTTCAGATTCCAGGATGCGAGGGATATCCCTTTGTAGTACCCGAACCCATCGGCCCATGGCAGTTGCGAGAAGAGCACCATCTCCATTAGCGAGTGCAAGATGTCGTGGCCTTAATGAATCTGCGAAATTGTGTACGAAAACGTGATCCTTTGACGCTTCACATTGCAACCGTAGCCGGTCTAAAAGTTTGGTTACAGTTCGAGAGCGTCCTGCTCCGCGAATGCCGCAAAGGAAGACGTTATAGCCTGGAGCCTCTACGGCAAGTCCCATTTCAAGTGCTTCCAGTGCGCGTTCTTGCCCGAACAGTCCGGGGATCAAAGTGGCGACAGAGTTATTGGAGGCTGGGGGAATCCAGGCGTCGGGGCAATGCCACCTGAGATTGGAGGCCGAGATTTTTCGAGCTCGAGGAGAGTGTTCAGATGCCATTTGTATTCTTGTTTTCTTGCAACCAAGATTCTACGGCGTCAAGATTTTGGGCGGCCTCAAAGTGATTGGGCTTCAGCTTCAATGTAGCGCGTAGTTCGGCGGCTGCTTCTTGCCATCGCTCTAGTCGCATGAGTGTTTGTGCTAGGTCGTAATGAGCCGCAGCTGTTACGTAGCCTTGACTGAGTGCGGCATGTAGATGCTCAACGGCTTCTTCATTTCTCCCTTGCATTTTTAGGGCGATGCCTAAAGAGTGCTCATATTGTGGGCGGAATAAAGCGGGGTCTTCGAAACCAGCGACCTTTGCGCCCCACCAGGCGAACGCTCCTATGGCTAATGCAGGCAAAAGCAAACGATGCGGCATGCGAGCTACGCTGGCGCCTAATGCTCCTCCAGCTAGAATTACAGCGGGAACTGCGGCTGGAAGTCGATAACGAGGGGAATAGAAAAAGACTACGCAAACAGCGAGAGGAATGAGCAAAAGAATCGCTTGTGGGAAAGCCGCTCGCCCTTTGCGAAGTAATTGCCAAACTAATCCAAAAAGGGCTAGAGGTAGCAGTAGAACGAGTGAAATGCGCAGAGCTCCGGACCCAGGAAGTTGATCTTCTCGCTCCAGGGCAGGCAGATACACATCGCCATAAACCGATCCAGTTAAAGTCCACGTGCCTTTTTTTATCCAGAGTGCAATGGCTTCGAGGGGATTATCTTTTATCCAAATCATCCCTTTGCGCAGGAACCAGTCGTCGGTATCTCTCCAACCTAAGGCCCCCCCCTCTTTTGCAGCGATTCGGAAAGCGTCAGGGTTTTGCTGCAATCTGCTTGCGCTTATTCCTTCTATGGGATGATAAACCCCTTTAGCATCAGGGCCGTTGCCATGATGGAACGTCACGCCAGCTTGGGCGCTTACAGGTATGAATTCTCCGCAGGCGGCGTAATTATGCAGCGTTGCCGGGCTAATTGTGAAAAGAGCTGTAATTAGGGTCAGTGTCGCGCCTTTTTTGCTTCCTCCTGCCCATTTCCATGCCCAGAGGGTAAGCAAGGGTAGCGCTACAAGAAAAGGGGGTGCTGCCAAGCAGAGCATCCCGGTAGCAAACCCGAGCAGTATCCAGTTGTTTGGAGTGGACTGTTCCGTGCACTTGAATGCTTGCAGGTCAACACAAGCAACTAAGAGTAGCTGCAGGGGGAGGTTAAGAAGTCTGCCTGCAAAGAATGCAGGGCCTGCGAGGGCGAGGTAAAGGAGTGCAGCAAAAATTCCGGCTTTTTCTCCAAACCTACGTGATGCTGCTAAGCCAACGATAAGAACTGTTAGGGCATGGAGTATGGCTTGCAAGCCTAAAGCAGCGGGAATCTGTCCGCCCATCATGCGAACAAAGCTGAGTAGCCAAATATGAAGAGGGGCTGAAAAGAAAGGTCGTTCTGCTATCCACTCTCCAGCGGCGATTTGGCCTGCTCTTTCCCAGGCTACAGCGGCATCCTCAAGTGGAATTTGGGTGAAAGGGTTTTTCTCCCAAGCAAGCATTGTTTCGAAAGCTTGTGCTCCGAGAGCAAGCAAAGCTAAAAAAATTAGGCTTCCTGATAATCGTGGACTATTCAAACTATGAGACGAAATCTAGCATGGCCGCAGGGGAAGGCTCATTATTAAGGCCATGGTTAGGCTCCTCCTGCCGTTCGCACTATGTGTGGTTGCTTGTGGCCCACCTGAGAGCGTTGTGGAAGATGTTGCCCCAGATCCAGTAGCGGGTGCTTCTACATATCAGCAGCATTGCCTACGTTGTCATCAGGAGAATGGGACGGGGCAGCCGGCTACAGGGCCTGCTTTGGCGGCGGATTTCAATGCCTCCGGTGGCCCACTTTCGAGGACTGACGAGGAATTGATGCGAACGATTCGACTCGGGCGCATGGGAGAAATCGGCGCGATGCCTCCCTGGAGAGGTGTGCTTTCGACCAAGCAACAACGTGATGTTGTGGCCTATTTGCGTCAAGAGTTCGAACCCTCTTCTTCTGTGCTTACTGATTAGTAAGCGGCGGCTGCCGGGCTAGCTGATTTCTTGTAAACCCAACAAGTTATGAACCAACCAATGGCGACTACGATGAGCAATCCTTGCCATCCGTGTCCATTTAAGGCGCCGTGGTGCTGAACGACCATGGTGTAAATAAGAGGTACGGACATATAGGTGTTGTGCTTGCTCCGGAGTCCAGCGAGAGCTGGCAGGGCGGCATCAGGAGCTTCGCCGGCGGCTGTGGCAGCGATAATTTTTCTTTGAGCTGGCCATATTCGCATCCAGACATTGAAAGCCATAATTGTTCCGAAAATAGCACCGAGATGAATCGTGGTAGTCCCGTAGCTATAACCCAAATTTTCTTGCAGGAACCAAACAATGGCAGCTACACCTGCAAAACTAATCCCCACAGCCGTCATCCCACTTAGAGATTTCCAGAGTATGTCGTAGAGAACCGGGGTTAGGAGAACGATTACAAGACCGATAAGTGCGGCATTGCCGGCGAGGTCTTCTGTTTTCATAAACCCTTGGTGGTAGACCATGTGCAGGAGGAGTAGACCTGTAATCCAAGTGAAAGCAGCTCCCCAGCGGAAAAAGTAAAGGGTGCGTGGCAGAAGTTGCGGAAGCACCTTCTGCTTGGTTTCGGCGTCGAGCTGAGTGACTACTTGTGCGTTGACCCAGTTGAAAAAGTAGAGCAAGCCAATCCACAAAACGCCGGCGACAACATGAGCCCAGCGAAAAATATCGTTCAACCAAGGAGATAGGGTTTCCATCGTTTTCCTCCACAAGTGGGGCCCGGTATAGGCTCCTGAATAAGGGGAGGCTATCTCCGACGGGGGGCGATATTCAAACCCTTTACCAAACCACACCAAATGTGAGGTAGGGGCCGGCAATCTCA
>DNPI01000013.1 GCA_003501525.1 Planctomycetota bacterium | reverse complement strand
GCTCCTTGTGGAACGAATGTCGAGGTCCTTAGCTCTCTTAGCAGAGAAGAACCCCCGCCACCACGCAATCATTCAATTCCTTCGCCTCTAATGAGCAAGATATCAGTGGAGGAAGTGCTCGAGGCAACACTCAAAATCAACGAATAACCAAATCCCAAGGCATGCGCATTAGTACACGCGAACGGGTTTGGGATTGAATTGTTTCAGCGGTCAGCTGCGCCCCTAACTGCTGAACACCTAAATCCCACTGTGGTGGTACAAAATCCACCTCTTCCGCTATTAGAGAAGCAATCGCGATATCCCAATCGCTTGGCTCCGTGTCAAAAATAGACATCGTCCATTCTGATTCTAAGCCCGCTAGTGAAGCAGCCCTGTTCAGCGCATCGTCAAAAGACCCAAAGCTGTCTACTAAGCCGGCTTCTTTGGCATCCTTACCCGACCAAACCCGACCCTGAGCCACCTCCTGGACCTCGGATTTCTGCATGCCTCGCCCACTAGCAACTCTATCAAGAAAAACTTCATAAACCCGATTCGTCAATTCCTGGATAGTAGACATCTCTGCCTCCGTAGGCGCTCTAAAAGGGGAACCTAAATCGGCCGAGGGCGAAGTGTTTACAGTTTCAGCTCTTATGCCTAATTTCTCTGTTAATCCACTCACATCTGGAATCATCCCCGTTACCCCTATGGATCCCGTAATGGTATTCGGATGAGCAAATATTTCATCCGCCGCACAAGAGACATAGTAACCACCGGATGCTGCCACATCTCCCATCGAAGCCACTACAGGCTTTCCGGCCTGCCGCAAGAGCTCTACTTCACGAAGAATTAATTCTGATGCGGTAGCGGAACCACCGGGACTATTAACACGTAAGACGACGGCTACCACATTTTCTTCCAAACGCGCATCGCGCAAGCGATCCGCAATTAAACGGCCACTGGCCTGTGAATCGTCTTCTGCGTCAACAATATTCCCCTCGACAAAAACCACACCAACACTGGGGTTCTTCGAATCAGGCTGTTCGGATTCAGCCCTCCAATTAGCAAGGTATGCCTCCAAGGAAATGGTAATTGGGTCATCTTCTTCTGCAGCAAGATGCATCAACGCCTCTCTGATATCTCCACGCCAAGCTTCTCCCTCAATCAAACCCAGTTCCGCTGCACGGTCCGAATCCACGACGCCCCCATCGACAAGGACTTGGCCTAGGGCGCCTTGTGGGAATCGACCAATAGCTTCAGAATCATCAACAAAGACTTCATACATATCCGTGAGATAACCGAGAGTCTGCTCACGAGCTTCCGCGCTCATTGAATCTCTAAAATACGGCTCCATTGCAGATTTATATTTCCCGACGCGGAGTGGATTCACCACAATTCCAAGTTTCTTCAACCCCTCTGACCAATACATACGTTCCGCAGAAAAGCCATTAACCTCAACGGATCCGAAAGGCTCAAGCCAAGTTTTATTCGCGGCTGCAGCTATGGCAATTTCCTTCTCTGCAGCAGACGGAAAAAGCGCCAAGATTAGTTTGCCCTCACCTCCGAAGCGAACTAAAGCTTGCTGCAGTTCACGCAAACTAGCCCACCCAGGAATCCCCGAAGCCGGCCCTTTTAAGAATAGTCCTTTAATGCGGTCATCAGCAGCGGCAACGTCCAAAGCTTCGATGACTAATTGAAGAGACATTGGAGCACCTAAACCTTGCACCATCCCTGCAATACCTGGGAACAAACCTCGCTCTGTAATTGGAGCCGTTAGGTTCCAAACAAGAACACATTCACTAGGGATTTCGGATTCAACTGAGGAAGATGCCGCACCAATAATGAGGGTCCAAATCAAAAAAGCCCCTACGACAACACCGAGAGCAGCAGCCATCACTCGACCTAAAAATTGCTTCATGCCTCACATTATGCAAAGGCCGCAACTATTAGGTGGTTCCTCAGGGGAAAAATCCTTTAGGTGTTGAATAACTACTTGGGAATACAACCTTTAAAGATCCGTCCCGAACCCAGAACTTCCCCAATACCGGGGGGCCAGCAAGATTAGGCGAAGAAACTTTTTGCTCTAAACCTTCATGTCGAACGACCAAGTCACCTTCAGAGGATTTCGCCAGATAAATTTTCTTTGGCCTGCCTAACGGCTGTGTGCCCACTAGGCGTCCTACTGGAGCAGAAGGACTAGTCCCTTGCTGGGACACCGACAAACCGCCTAAACGATCAAAAACTATCCGGCTACCTGGACTGCCTGCAATGTCAAGACCAGCATTCGCTGCCCCCGTTCGGCCAACCACAATTTCTAATCCGAACGGATCCTCTCCCAAAAAGAGCGGCAATTCAACCACAACCGTGCGGTGTGGCAATGAGGCCAAAACAATCCAAGGCGAACCTTTAGAATCAACCCCGAAAGCCAAATCACGTCCATAAAGGGCTGGAGGACCTAGCTCCACTCCCGAAGCAAGGTATTCCTGTTTAAGGTTAGCAAGCGTCCACTCTTCCACCTCCTTCCACGGAGTCGAGCCTAAATTCTTTTTGAGAGCCGCAGCAGCAAGCAACCGCCATCCATCCAAACGGATTTCCGCAGCTTGTTCTCTAAGCCCACGTAAAAAAGGCCCCGCGTCTTTTACTGTCCAAAGTGAAACGCCCGCCAACCGAGGCCAAGCTTCATAATCAGCAGGAGCACTACCTGATAGATCAATCCAGGTCTCAGCAAATCCCTCCTGGAACCAGGGGGGAGCTTTCCGTAAACCCGGTCTATCCAAAGAGAGCAGATGCGCTGCTTCATGAAGGAACGACTGCCTAAAACTCCACGGAGGATTTTCCAAATCTGCCAACAGAGCATCATCTCTCGGCAAAGGGATTAAAGCTAAACGCTCATTGGGATGCGTACGAGGTACTGAAGAATCACCAGAAAGCCCCCACTCAGCAGCCGCCTGAGCCGCCTGTCTCGGGTTCGCAGCAATAACCACCTTCAAAGGGCTCTTAACAGAGGTGGCCGGCCAGCGCGAATCAGCGACACCAGCAAAACGATCTGCCAATATTGCTAAGTCATTGACAAGCGTTTCTGTCCAATTTTGATACCTCGTGGGTATTTGGCACTCAAATGCTCCCCTGTGAGCAACAACTACAAAATCAGACTGTGTCTCGAGGGAGCAGGCACTCGAGACCAACAAGAAAAACAGCCATACCCTCTTCATCTGCCGGGTTTCCCCGGGAAGAGAATAGGCAAAGCCTCTTCGAAAGAAGCAACCCAATGGAATGCGAGGCCTCGAGTCCAAGCTGGGTCAAGAATTTCGACATCGGAACGATTTTGTCTAGGCAACACAACACGTTTGATACCTTGACGCTTGGCTGCAAGCACTTTCTCACGAAGACCACCGACCGGAAGGATCTCGCCAGTAAGAGTTATTTCACCACTCATAGCCGTGCGAGGCCTCATTTTGATTTCGGCCAAGCGACCAAGCATGGCTGCCGCAATAGTAATACCAGCCGAAGGACCATCCTTGCGTACCGCACCAGCCGGGAAGTGGACATGAAGATCGTTGTTTGACAAAACTTCCTCCGAAATCCCAAAAGACAATGATGAAGAACGAAGAAGGCTATAGGCAATTCGACACGACTCGGTCATCACATCCCCTAGAGATCCTGTCCAAACAACTCGCCCCTTGCCGGGAACCGCAACGCACTCGGCTTCAAGAACGTCGCCCCCAGCCGGGGTGTAGGCTAAACCCAAAGCAACACCGACTTCTGGTTTAAGCCGAATTGGGTCATCTTCCCATTTCGGTGGGCCTAGATATTTCTCAAGACCAGTCGGTTTAACTTCGGGAGCCCTTCGCTTCTTGCGTGCGACTTCTAAAGCTCGTTTCCGGCACAAAGAGGCTATTACTTTTTCCAACCCACGCACTCCGGCTTCGCGAGTCCATCCATTCACTAAAGCGCGGAGAGTTGACACTGGAATCTTGAGCCTCTTGCCATCTAGCCCATGCGCCTCAAGCTGGCGAGGAACTAAATGGCGACGGCCGATTTGAACTTTCTCTGCGGTCACATAACCAGGCAGTTCGATTATTTCCATACGATCACGCAAAGGTGGCGGAATGTTAGCCGGCACATTTGCCGTAGCAACAAACATTACTTTTGACAGATCAAAAGGAACATCCATATACAAATCAAGAAAGGCCGCATTCTGAGCAGGGTCTAAAACCTCTAAAAGAGCGCTCGAAGGATCGCCACGGAAATCTTTTCCAAGTTTGTCAACTTCGTCTAAAACAATAACTGGATTATCCGTTCCAGCGCGACGCATCATCTGAAGAATGCGGCCTGGCATCGCGCCTACATAAGTGCGCCGGTGGCCTTTGATTTCCGCCTCATCACGCATCCCTCCGAGGCTGACACGCTCAAGCTTTCGGTTCATCCCTTCTGCCATAGCCATCGCAAGAGAAGTTTTTCCTACTCCCGGAGGA
>DNPI01000239.1 GCA_003501525.1 Planctomycetota bacterium | reverse complement strand
GAAAGAAAGCAGATCATTTTGCCAAGATGATTACTGATACAATTCTCAGGAACACAATTCAACCATGCCACCATTGTGGTTCGACCAAGGTTGTTGGATTCGAATAATCTCAACACCCGAATCGAGATTGGCAATATCGGGGTTGTCGGGATGGACAGTCCATTCGGCGACAATGGTGGCTCCCTTGTTTTTCTTTTCAGTGTAATTAATGAAAAATCGTCCGTTTTCTTTGTAGTTAGGATGAAAGGCAAGGCCGAGGATTCCTCCTTCGCCTCGGGTGGTAATTTTCCGCTTTATGTCCAAAAAAGGCTCCTCCAAAAGAGAGCCGTTTTTGAGGATTCGAATTCTCCCAGGTCGCTCTAAGACAAAGAGTCTTTCTAAATCGTCGGGTGGAGAGGTTAGAAAAAGAGGCTGCTCCAAGCCTTTAGCCACTAAATCAACTGCGAGTGACTCCTCAGTGACATTGCTTTTCTGGGGCGACAAGAGGAGGAAGATGATGAGGAGATGACTCATTTAGCCTTGTATTTTTTTTTAACCCAAGTTGTCCATTGTTTATCAAAGGATTCCGGGGATGTACCGAATGCTTCCAAGAAAGCTTTTTCTTGAAGAGCGAGGATTTCCTCTGTTGTTGGAAGTCGGCCCTTGCCGGGTACTAGTCCTGTCATGCTATCCAAAAAAGAGGCAAAAGAATCGGGCTTTTCTTGAACTAGGTAATCGACTCTCGACCACATCATCATGTGGTCCGCTACTTTTCTGTCGGAATGGCCAGTCCATTGCATGAGTTTGGAAAAGGTGGGAAAGAAGTTGTGCCCGACTCGTGCTCGAATGCGCTCTTCCCATTCCCAGTTGTCTCCATCGTTTGGCGAATATTCTTTTACCGATGTGAACTGGTTGAAGCGAGGTTCGATTTGACGGACAAAGTGGTGAGCTAACCCTTCGGGAATCCAAACGGGCAAGCTGTACCAGTAAAAACGGTAACAATCCACTAAGTTGTGAACGATGGATGCCACTACATGGCAGTGCATTTGGGTATCGTCTTTCAGGAGACCGTTTGCAAATTCTTCGGCAGTGCCGAACATCATCGAACCGAATTTTTGGAAAAGGTGCCTTTTCGGGCCACCAGAAAATGGGGGGCAGTATCGGCTGCTGTATCTGCCTAGGGTGCTTTCTTTTTCTGCAATAAAAAGCGTAAATTTTTCGGGCATACCGAGAAACGGGCCTTCTCCCATGTATTTTCCGCTCACCAACACACCTTTTTCTGGTGGAAAGTTGCTGTCCTCGATTTGAAGGATCGCGGAAACTTCGTTGTAAGTTTTTTCGAGTCTCATGGCCCAAAGGTGCAGCCTGAGCCATGCATCGAGTGTGCGAATTCTTCGGGGATTAAGGTTAGGTATTTTCTTCGCGAGCTCTTCTAGCTCCGTCCTAATCTTCTTCTTCTGTCTTTGATTATTTGGGATGGAGTATTCGCCGAGAGTGGAAGCGATGCGAAAGTGAGAAGTTTCTATCCAAAGGAGATCGGTATCCCCGAGGGTTTCTTCGACTGAGGAAGTGCCGTGCTCATCTCCCCAGGGGAAGTTCCCGAAGCGGAGGATGCCAGCGGCCTTCATTGCCGCTGGTTCGTTCTTTGTGTATGGGTCTACCTCACTCTTGTCCTGCCCAAAGGCAGGATTGCTGAGAAAGGTCAGGAGGCCGAGTAGGCCGACCACCTGGGTATGGAGCATCAGCGAGAGGTTGTCTGCTTATCTGCCGCTTTTAAACCAAGTTCGCTGGCTTTCGCTTCTTTGGCGAGCGCCTTTTCTTTAGCGCTTGCGACCCGTGCGAGGTCTTTACGAATCTTGCCAAGCTTGTAGGACTTTGGCCCATTCTTTTCGATTTCAGCTTCCAGTTGCTCGAGTAGAAGGTCTTCTCGTCCGTCAAGTGTGTCGTATTCGTCAAGGAGACGCTGAATATTTCGTAGGGCTTTTTTCGCGTCCTTGGAATATTCCATCTCAAGCAGAGCGAGCATTCCATCCCAAAGCTCAGTCCTGGACTGGTCTCCTTTGAGGGGGATTAAATTCTCTCCGTCAGCATTGGCAAGAAAAAGATGGGGCGGATGTCGTTCAGAAAAAGCATTCCTGAAAGGATGGTCTTCTGCCAGAACATGTGCAGGAAGTTTCACACAGTGGAACCAGCGGGCCATAAGAAAAGTTTTTTCGTTGTCATCCTTGCGGCTGAGGAGTGCGTCATCAGTGCCCGTGCAGGAGTCACACTCTCTGAGTGCCAGAATTGGCCGCCTGTCGTTTTGTGCGATATATGCGAACGCGTCAGAACGTGGTAGTGCTTTTAGGGCTACAGAAGAACTCGTCCCTTTGCTGTCTTCTGCTGCTGCAGGTTTCCAAACGGGGTAATCCCAGTCCATCTTGAGGCGCATTTTGCTTGTCTTCATTCGGACTAGCTTGAAAGGCACACCGCCTGGTGCTCCTGAGGCAACAGGCATGGCTGGGGCAGCGGGAGTCACTGGAGCGGTGGTGCCGCCACCAGAAATGGGGCCGGCCGGTGCAGGGCCGGGAGAAGCAGGAGCAGTGTCTCCTGGGCCACCGTAGGTAACGGACGAACCGCCCGCGCCACTACTCGGGCATCATTGAGGGGCTGCACCAGCAGGGCTTCCAGCTAGGAAGAAAGCCGTTGCCGTTAACGAGAGGGTCGTGACGATTCGCATCATGATGATTTGTTTGGTTATCGAGCCATTGCTCTCTCTAATGGTAGCACGCAGTATTGGATTCTGGAATTAATCGCCCATTGGCGCCATGCTTTCGCCTTCGGCTTGGCCCCATGGGGTAGACCCTGCGCCAGTGACAACTCCGACAGCTCCATTTCCAACCATAATCACAATCCCGCCGCCGTGGTCCTGGTTCGAAGTGCGCCCGCTTGCCGTGCTTTCATTGCCGGGGTTAAAAGTCATCATGGTCGTTCCGCTGACTAACCCAACATTTTCATTTGTTCCTCCCGTGATATAAACCATGTTATTCCCGAGAATTCCCTGAACCGCTGTGCCCATTGCAATTGCTTCTGGTAGCGGAGTAGAAAATTCAAAGGCCTGAAATTGAGGGTCAAACAATTCGGTCGACTTGATGGCGAAGAGGTTGGTTGCGTCACCCTCGTAACCTCCTGCAACAAAGACGCGATTGTCGCGCAACAGGACCATGGAGAAGAAAGCCCTTGGGGCTTTCATTTGTCCAACTTCCTGTACATAAGTTGCCTGCGGGTCGAATCGAAACACAAGAGGATGTACTTGATTCTGTTGATTGATACCACCTGCGACGAGGATGGCGCCTGCGGGATCCTTGACAGCGCGGCATCCGATGTTTGTTGTTGGCATGTTAGGCCCTTGGGTCCACTGGAATGTCGTGGGGTTCCAAATTTCAGTGCTTCGGATTGCTGAAGCTACAGTTTGGTCAAAAGCGTGCAGGACATGGTTCGTCCCCCATCCCGTGGCCCCGCCGAGGACTAGAACTCTGCCGTCGTTGAGTAGCACGGCTTGGTGGAAAGCTCGGGGTTCGTTCATGGGTGGAAGTTGCTCGAAGGACCAAGTCTCTGGATTCCAGATTTCTACGCCATCGGTGACTTCTGTTCGGTACCCAGCATTGTCGGTTCCGGCGTAATGCATACCTCCTGTTATTAGAATTCGACCGTCTTGCAATTGTGTGGCGGTATGGGCTGCTCGCTCTTCATGCATATTCGGAAGAGGGTTCATCATCTGCAGGGTAGTGTCCCATTCGTATGCTTGATCCGTTGTTTCGAATTTGCTTGCAGCCTCTTGGAAGAGAGCGCTACCTCCTCCCGTTATGAGAACTTTTGTGGCGCCGCCACGTTCTGTGCGCATTTGAATGGCATAAGCTTGATGAGCGGCAGCGGGCAGAGATTCTTCATGATCCCTCCACTCTCCTTCATAGGATGGTTTCAGCAGAACTAAATTGCTAACTGAGTCGAACATGTCTGGGCCAGAACTAAAGCTGCTGTCATAGGTCAACGCCTGGATGTAAAGATTGGCGTTTTCCATTTCAGGGACATCCGGGATTATGAGGTTGTAGGAGAGAGCTCCGCTTGTATCGGCTTCTCCTAAGTAGAAAAATCTCCCTTGGTACAAATCTCTAACCCATAGGAGGTCATCTAAGTCACCTGAAATATTAACTAAAGTTGCGTTGTGCCCGCCGCTTGAACCAAAAGCGGCAAAGACGGGCATTTGGGGACGTAGATTGTCTATGTCAACCCAAGTCGTTTCTCCGATTAAGCCACCACCATATAAATCAATGGAGGATCGGTTTTGGGCTAAGGCTCCAGAAGCGAGAAGCGCCCAAGCGAGAATGAGGGGGATGGGAGGTTTCACTGAAGAAATGAACACGGATATCGTACACCAAAATCGTCAAATTCGGTTCTGGCTGGCTAGAATCCGTTATAGGTAGACAATGGAAGGACAAGACGCAAAAAAGAAAAAGACAGAAGAAGCTTTTCAGAAGTGGCTTTCTCTTCTGAAAGGAGGCGATACACCTGAAACAATTCAGTTTTTAGCCGACCAAGATGTTGATGTGCGTGCTGGACTGGAGGAGATGCTTGGCCAGTACAAAAATCTAGTCAAAGAGACTAAAGCGGCGAATATCGAGGGTGGTGGGCACGTTGAGATTGCAGACGCGCCTTCAGGAGAGAAAATCCTTGGGGATTTCCGTTTACTTCGCGAGTTGGGTCGGGGTGGCGTAGGAGTTGTTTGGGAAGCAGAGCAGGTTTCCCTCGGTCGTAGAGTGGCCCTCAAATTGTTAGCCCCTCATTTTGGGAACAATCCCCTGTTTATAGAGAGATTCCAAATGGAGGCCGAGGTTGGCAGTCAGATTAGCCATTCTTCTGTAATCCAAACACTATCGGTGGGGGAAGCCTCGGGGACGCACTTTATTGCCCAGGAATTAGTCTCTGGCGGAAAGAACCTCGCGGACGAAATATCTTTTCTACGAGGAAAGAGCGAATTGGGCGAAAATCGCTATCGGGAAGTGGCAGAGTTTTTCCGCAAAGTAGCTGAAGGTTTAGCGGCTGCTCATGGACTGGATGTGGTACATCGCGATTTAAAACCGTCCAATATTCTTCTGACGGATGCAGGTGATCCGAAAGTTGCGGACTTTGGGCTCGCAAAGATTAAAGACGAGCTCGATTTTGAAGATTCTGACACAGAACAGATTGTTGGAACGCCTTATTACATGAGCCCCGAACAGGCAGCTTCGAGCAAAATTGGTGTGGACCATCGCACAGATATTTTCTCTTTGGGGGCAACTCTGTACGAGGCGCTGACTTTTCAACGGGCGTTCGAGGGGGACACAGGCCCTCAAGTGCTAGAGCGAATCTTGATGGAGGACCCGCCTGACCCGGACGATGTGCGAGCGGGCATACCGAGCGAACTGTCTCTGATATGCATGAAGGCTCTGGAGAAGAATAGAAAGCGTCGCTACCAAACGATGGCTGATTTTGGCGCCGACTTGGAGAGATTCTTGAAGGATGAGCCAATTAAAGCTCGCAAACCCGGTTTGCATATTCGAGCGGCGAAATGGTCCCGCCGGCATCCTGTCCTCTCTGTTAGTGGTTCTATTGCCGTGGCATCTTTTTGTGTGATTTCGTGGCTTCTTGCTGGAAATGTTTCTGCGCGAGTGGCAGCTGAAACAGCCAAACAAAAGGCCGCTGGGGCCGCTGCTGTTGCTGTTGAGGGAAAGGAGAAGCGCGAAGAAGTGGTCGACTTTTTGGTAGGCCTGTTCCAGTCCGAAAAAGAAACGGTTTCAGCAGAAGAGGTTTTGGAGCGTGGGGAAAGGCGTCTTAAAGAAAGTTTGGCCGAACAGCCAGTGTTACGAGCTCGCTTGCTGCGTACTTTAGGCGAGGTGCACAAAAATCTAGGTCGCTATGAGACCTCTGAGCCTTTCCTTAAGGAGGCCCTAGTGATACTTGAAGAGCATCTTGCCCCCAAATCAGAGGATGCGCTTGATTGCCTCCATTCTCTTGGTGCCCTCATGATAGACCTGGACAAGATTTCTGAAGGGCGGGCTTTTTTGGAGCGGAGCGTCGCGGGAAAA
Organism: Planctomycetota bacterium; assembly: GCA_003501525.1. Taxonomy (GTDB): domain Bacteria; phylum Planctomycetota; class UBA1135; order UBA1135; family UBA1135; genus UBA1135. Next base: position 7,732 of record DNPI01000239.1, on the reverse strand, counting down.
TTAGAGGTACTTGGCGAGGAGAGCCCAAGCACTCTTTTTACTCAGTCAATACTTGCTGATGCTTTGCGAAAGAACCTTAAATGGGCGGAAGCGGAAGCATTGGGTAGGCAAACCCTTGAGAGGCAAAGGCGAGTCCTGGGTCTTGTTGACGAGGACACAATCGGCACGATGCTAGGACTGGCAGAGACCTTGGTGAAACGAGAGAGAGTAAACGAGGCTGAAGATTTGGTAAGGCAATCCCTCGGAGAGCTCAAGAGTTTGGTCGGACTTGATCATCCGCTGGCACTTCTAGCTTCTCATAATCTAGGATCTATTCTTTACTCGCAGCAGCGTTTAGACATTGCTCGGGATGTCTTTATTGAGACCCTAGAGGGTCGGCGAAGGATATATCCCCCGGATCACAGCTATGTGACTACTACGGCTAATAATCTGGCAGCTGTCCATTTTGGCTTAGGCGAATACGGGAAAGCAGAATCGATATGGAGAGAGCGATTGCCTTCTCTTAGAAAGATGTTCTCAGATTCGCATCAGATGGTGGTTGTATGTCGTGTTAATTTAAGTTGGGCGGCCTTGATGGCGGGGCGCTTTGTTGAAGCGGAAAAGGAATTTAGGGCTCTTGCCGAGGAATTCACGGCAGAAGAATTTCCCGAATATCACATCAATGCGGTGGAAGGATTAGCACGAGTGGCCGCTGTTAAGAAGGATTGGCTCCGAGTGGAAGCCTTGTTTAGGCAAACAATCCCTTTACGCGAAGATCATTTGGGAGGCCCTCAACACTCGCAAGTGGCACGAGCCTCTTTAGCTGATGCTCTTTTTATGCAGAAAAAACTGCATGAGGCAGAAGACATCGCTCGAAAATTAGTTGGCGAAACGGCGAGTTCTGATCCGTATTTAGAGTCGAGACAAGCTCTTTTAAAGAAAATTCGCCAAGCACTGAACAGTGAAAAAATGCAATGACGAAGAGAAATATTACAGTTTGGTTCAATGCCGTATGTTCTAAGTGTCGCGGTCTCAGGGAAATATTGGATTCGAGCGGTTTAGATGTCGAGTTTCGCTTTTATCTAGAGAGTCCACCCTCTATAGGTGAACTTGAAGGAATTCTTGATGCGCTCGGCTCTGATAATCCAATGCTTTTAGTGCGAGAAAAGGACCCTGCTTTTAAGGAGCTTAACCTTGAAGGAGCTTCGCGAGAGGCAATCCTTTCTGCCCTGACTGTGCGGCCATCTATGTTGCAGAGGCCAATCGTTGTGCAGGGCGATGCCGCTGTGATTGCGCGGCCCCCTGAGAAGGCTCTCGAAATCCTTGGCGTCTAATCCTGCGCTTGGATTCCGAAGTGCAGATTCTGAGACGTATTGACTGTCGAACCCGGGATCGATTTTAGTCCAAGTAACTGAAGAGCAATGTTGGCAGCCTCTGCGTTGCGAATGGGAGGCATCGCTTCACTTGTTTCGGGGGGGTTTTTGATACCGGGTTCTTTGCGGGTTCGAGCATTCAATGCGTACAAGTCCCCTTTGGCTTTGCCATCGCTCCGCCAGATTGCAAAGGGAATGATGTAATTCACCCATAATCCTGGCTTGGCTTTATGGCTATAGTGCGGGGCGCCCCCCCCGTGGTCAGAGGTGAGAATTACTGCGCTGATATATCCGCCTTCTCTTTTTGTGTCGAATGCCTCCAAGAGGCGTCCTAATTCTTTATCAACGCCGACAATCGCCTTTATGTATTCGGAATCTTTTTGTAGTTTCCAGCCATGAGAATGGCCGGCTACGTCAGGCCCTGGGTAATGGAGAAAAGAAAGAGTGCGGCTACCGCCTGTGTTGAGGTGTTGAAGTGTGGCATCGGAGAGCTCTCCCTCGAAAGCCCGCAAATTATCAAGAGAATCAAGAGACCTGACGTGTGCTTTTGGCAGATCTTGCGGCCAACTTTGTTGAAAGAGGGAAAATTTTGATTTTCCGGCAACAAGTATGTTCTTTACTCCTCCGATGGCTGCGACCCCAAACATTCCGGCAATCCCACGCCCCTCCGCGTCTTCAATTTTAGAATTCGAAGGGAGTTCTGATGCATTCGATGTCCATCCGTGCCCGTGCGGTCCCTTCATTAATCGACCCGTGAGCATTCCTACATGGTTGGGGAGTGTCACGATGGCATCCGGGTCAGTGCGGGCATTCAGCGTGAATGCCCCAGACAGAAGCCTATGGAAATTTGGCAGCTGTTCTGGCCCAGCAAATACGAGCGCATCGCTTCGCAATCCATCAACGCTGACCACTACGACATGGTCGACTTCTTGAGGGAAGAATCCCCAAGCTGCGAGTAGAAGAGAGGAGAGCAAGTTAGTAATCGCGAAAGAGTCCTGCAGTTCGTTAGCCTCTAAACCCTAATTAAGGCGCGCTTGTTTACCAAAAGATTGAATAAGCCGCAGCTAGGTCAACGCTGGAATTGTCATAGTCTCCGACACTGGACAGGCCATAAAACGCACCCAATTCGATTGCAGCCGAATCAGTAATGAAATGAGTGTGCCCCACCCCAAAGTTGGTATTGAAGCCATCTTCGGAGGTTGTGTCCTCATTGGTTCGTGCTGTACCGAGCCCAATGTGCAGCCATTGGCGTGCTCCCCTGGAATCCCCGAAGTAGTAACGCCCGTACAGACCAAGGTCTAAATTTGATTCTGTCTCATCTGCTGAGCCGACATCAGCGAAATTTTCTTCGGTTGAGGTGTAAGTAAGGCTGCCACCAATCTCGACATCTTCTGCCATGAAGATGCCAGCTGTCATATCTATATTCATTGCGGTAACAGTAGAAAACTCGGTGTCCATAACCTTGTCTGTTTTCTCTGCGGAGGAAAAGCCGCCTCCGAAGCTAGTACGGATTAAGCCGGTTTCGAATTCAAGGCTAGGCGAGGACTGACAACTGGTGGCAGCTAATATCAAGAGAGGTAGGTAGGAGGAGGGTGCTTTCATCGACCTTTTTCGGTTCTAGTGGCGCGCACAATCAATCAGACGGAGGAAGATAGCAAGGTGTTTAACTCTGAGCTACCGGCAAAAAAAAGGCCCCGCATGCGGGGCCTTTTCTAAAGAGGTCGTGGTTCTAGAGGACAGTTTCTGCGAGAACGTTTGTGACTACGCCAGGTTGGCAACCTTGAAGCCAGACACTGGCCCCAGCGGCGCCATTGGGAATGTTGATGGAATAGCTGACGGACCCTGCCCCGTCAGTTGAAACGCGGATGCCGGAATCAACGGGGGATGCAAGTCCAAGCGTTACGCCGAGTTGTCCGACGTTGGTGGATCCTGGCCCTGTAAGGCTATAGGCCATGAAGGTTGCCGTGTTTGGAGTCCCTCCAGTGAAAGCAAAGACGGCTTGTTGGCCGTGGACAAGATTGTTTACAGAGAGTTGAGCCCCTCCGCTTGAAACGGGCGCCGTCGCACGGGTGGTCCCATCCATCCAAACATTAGCCCAAGTACCTGCGCCATCATCGAAAGCGACATCAAAATCAACGGGTGCTTCGGCTACAACTTCTCCTCCAGAAACTACGACGGTTCCGGTTGATGCTGTTGGAGGGCCTGGGGGCAAGGTCGCCAAGTCAACGGTGAAGGCGCTACCAACTAGCGGAATAACTTCAACGGTCCCACCCAAAAAAGTAGTGGTCACGTCAGCGGTATAGGCTCCTGTTGCCGGGTCAATACTGAAAGGCGCCGACTCTAGGCTTAGGCGAGAATCATGGATATATATGCGGGCCAAAGGAGGGAGCCAGCTAAAGACGTTTGGGATCTTGGCAGAAATCGTGGAAGGCACGGTGTACGCATCCCCTCCAACTATTTCGCCGCTAGTGAAGGGCCCCGAAGCGGGCGAAAGCGTAACGGATTGGATACCGTCCATCTCAAAGTAGTTGGGGGTCCCAACGATGGGCCCCAAGCTGGTATCTCCGCCAAAAGTAAATCCCGATGCAGCAGCTTGAATGTCTAAGTCGTAGGTATGCGACTGAGCAGCAAGCGCCGGGCTAAAGGCGAGGATGGTGAGGGGAAGGATGGATAAGTTCATTATTTTTAATGGGGGGGGAAGCAGATGAAACCTGCAGACTCCAGATTAGTCTACCATTCGAATCCTGCCAATTGAGAAAGAGAGAACTCAACGCTAAGAGGGGCATGGTCTGAAAATCGTACACTTTGATGGGCATGCGATGTCTTGGCTAGCTGGGCAATTTCAGGTGTGGCGATTTGATAGTCAATTCTCCAGCCCACATTTTTTTCTCGAGCTCTCCCGCGATTGGACCACCACGTGTAGCCTTCTCCTTCTGTCGCGGGGTGAAGTGAACGATAGACATCAGCCCAGCCCCCAAGCCTTAGAAGACGATCCATCCAGGACCGCTCTTCTGGGAGGAAACCGGAATTCTTTTTATTGCCCCGCCAATTGCGTAGATCTTTTTCTGTGTGGGCAATGTTGAAGTCGCCGCACACGAGCACATTTTTTTTCTGGCGTTTCTGTCGGCCCATCCACCTGCGGAAACGAGCTAAGAACTTCATTTTGAAAGCTTGCCTTTCTTCTCCCGAAGATCCGGAGGGAATGTAAGCAGAGGCGATTCGTAACGACCCAAAATCTGCTGAAAGAATGCGGCCTTCGGGGTCAGCGTCTTTTCCTCCCATGCCCGTTTCGATTCGATTCGGTTCCTTTTTCGTCCAGATGCCAACGCCGCTGTAACCGGGGCGTTCTGGAAGATGCCAGATAGGAAAGTAACCGTTGGGCGCCTGGAGTCCGAGGCCATCTCGCCCTGCTCGTACTTCTTGTAAGCAGACTACATCGGGATTCGACCTTTCTATCCAAGATAAAAATCCTTTGGAAGTAGCGGATCGGATGCCGTTTAAATTAAGAGAGATGATTTTCAATTCATTTAGATGGGAGAGTAATGCCCATGTTCTTTAATTGTTTCTCCGCTTGTTCTTCCCAGCCGCGATTTGCCGCGGGGCTGGCCGGACTGGGGTGGAGGATAGTCCCAATGTGGACCTTGTGGCCTTCCAGTGCGAAACGCGCTCGCGATTCTGCGAAACGACCTATGCCCACGACTTGGGTGGGCTGCATCCAATCAACGAGCTTGAGGAGGTAGGCATCGCAGATAGAAAACAGCGCATCTCTTTCGTCAGCAGGGAGATGGTTGGGTGTACGGTTTTTGCCGCTTTCTTCTAGAAAGACTAATGGGCAATAATTTGTGACGAAAAAGTGCTCGAAAAAAGAAGACGGGTTAAGGAAACGATTCCTTGCCCATCCCCACAGTCGCCTACCACTCACTTCAGACCTAGGGCAGTCAAATCCAAGAATGGGTCGTTTCGGATGCTCTTTTACGGGCTTTTGCACTTCTCCTTTTATGCCGAGCCAATCTCTCGCGGCTTCAATCTCTCCAAAGGGGACGCCGGTTTGGGCCATTCCGAATGGCCCCGGATTCATTCCTAAAAGAAGAACTTTTGCGTCGGGGTTTGCCCACTGTGCGAGATAATTTTCATGCGGATTTCGTGCATATATCAGCGGGTTGTAAGTGGTGACTACCGGTGCTCGGAAAGACAGTAGATCAACCTCTTGCGCGAAGGCTCGGCTTGTAGTCACGAGGTTCATGGTTGGAATGTTAATCTGGTCCTATGGAGCGTGTTCTTGAACCTGAAGTTATGGACACTGTTGAGGAGGCCGATGCCTACGAAGCGATGGACCACTCTGCGCCTAATGCTGCATTCTTGGCCAGACTGGAGGAGCTTGGGGCTTCTGGGAGAATGCTTGATATTGGAACTGGCCCTGGCCATCTCCCCGTGATGGTTTGTGAAGCCAATCTCTCCGCTGAAGTCGTGGGAATTGATTTGGCGAAAAAGATGTTGGTTCACGCGGAGAAACATAAAGAGGAAAGCTTTGCTTGCGAACGTATTCAATTATTGGTGATGGATGCTAAAGACCTTGAATTCGATGACGATTCATTCGATGTGGTTTTTAGCAACACCATTCTCCATCACATTCCGGACCCGATACCTTTTCTCCGGGAATCTTTCCGCGTGCTTAAACCAGATGGTGTGCTTCTTATTCGAGACTTGTTCAGGCCTCCATCTTCTGCAGCGGTTGCTCAGTTGGTAAGCCTACATGCAGAATCTGAAAGTGAATATGCCAAAGAATTGTTTCGAGCTAGTTTGTGCGCAGCGTTTACTCCGCAAGAACTCAAGAGGTTGGTAGCCGAGGTCGGAATGACCAACGCGGAGGTGGTCATTGATACCGATCGCCACATGTCACTGCAGATCCCTGCGAAGGTTTATTGAAGCTGTCCGCTTGCTCTGTTCGATTTCGCTGAGTCAACACCGCCAACTCCTCGGACTAGCGCCGCTTGTGAATAGACAGTAATCGCGGGGAGGTTCGCGGGAACAGAGAAAGAAAGAGTTGCGGTTCCAGCATTATTGGCTATCGCTGAGCCAAGGATATGTACGGGGTCCCCTATGTCGAGGCATAGACCACCAAGTTCGGAGTAACAATTGGTCCCCGTATTCGGACTAGCTGCGAACCATACTCGTTCGCCCGGCTGTGCCCCCTCAGCAATAAATGCAGCATTGCCTCCGCGAATAAGTGGGCTGTGCGAAAGGCTTAACTCGACGAGAGGGCTAAAGCTTGCCACCCAAGTCCTCCACCCCGATGTTCTGTATTCATGATGGCTCCAGAAGATGCCCGGATTCACAGGGTCATTGTCAACGCCGCTGTAGTCGCCCCATCTGTCTCCGGTTTCAGGTGAAGTGCTAATTTGAACTTGAACAGGATCGCGAAATTCTCCATCAGGGTCCGAAGCTTTTCGCGTTACATATTCGATTGAAATGTATTGATTGGAGGAGGATCGGTTAAAGGCGATGACAGCGTTACCTTGATCGTCGACATGGATATCGCCGAACCAGTTGTGTTCGCCTACACCAAGGTTGATGGTTCCATATTGTTTGACAACAGGACTGTTCCCGCTGAACGGCCATCCTCGAAGGTCAAATTCGTACCAGCGAACTCTGGCTGTGCTGCCTGCTCCCGTGTTGTGGCACAGCCAAAAAGAGCCGTTTCGGACTACCCCGTTTTTGATGCGATAATCGATAGTTGAAGCCCGATTCGAAGTCCCTTGCTGTGTCGCGTCGGGTGGCTGGTTATAGGACTGAGGAAGATCCACCATTACCTGATGGTGTACAGGAGACCCGAGGGGGTCTGTTATGGCTTTCATTTCAATTTGGGAATTTGACCCGTCGTAAGTGGTGGCGAAATATCCAGCAGGCAGTGATGTGTCGAAGTTTTCACTCGCGCCGGTTGACTCCACTGAATTGTCTGACTGAAGCTGCTTCTTCGTGAACGATTGGCCGGCCATCATGGCTTGTTTGTCGAACATGTAAATGCGATTGCCGCCTCCGCTAAAGCAGTCGCCTGCGATGTAAATCGCATTTGCATCTAGGCCCATGTTGGGGAAATCTAAAAAAGTACATTGGTTCTGTACGCCGAATCGATACTTATGCCAACCATCATTTGGGTTTTCGGTTTTAGTGACCGCTAAGCAGATTGCATCGTTATTGCCTGCTCCGTCTGCAGCCGCGACGAAGAAGCGGCCAGTGGCATCGTCATAGACGGCAATTGGGTCAAAAACGAAGCCTCCTGCACCGACTCCGGACCAAAAAGAGACAATCGATTGGCTGAATGTTTGATTCCCGGAGTCTTTTTCGAAGACTCCTATTTCACCGTTAACGACACAAACTAT
>DNPI01000166.1 GCA_003501525.1 Planctomycetota bacterium | reverse complement strand
GCTGGGTCAGCTTTTGAGACTTTTATGTGTATGGTTCGGGCGCAGGGGGGGGATTTGAATCAGTTCCCGCAAGCTTTGGGGTGCGAAGAGAGTCCTTTGTTCTCCCCGAATGCCGGTCAAGTTGAGCGATTGGATGCTTTAGGTATCGGAAAAGCCGTTTTTGTTCTTGGGGCAGGAAGAAAACATGCGAGAGAGGATGTACACCCAGGTGTTGGCATTAAGCTCAATGTGAAAGAAGGCGACACGGTGGAGATAGGGGAGCCCTGGGCGTTCCTTGTCCACTCGGGCAAGGGCGTGGAAGAAGCTCGCTCGTTTGCCGAAGGAGCTTTAAAGGTCGGGTAGGGTGTGTCAATGGCGATAGCGGAAGCCACCGCGCAAGGCGTCTTACTCGTAACTTCCCGCGACAAGGCACTGGCTAAGGATGCACATCCTTTTGCGCTCTCCTGCGCAGAGGGAGTGGCGCTTGAGACAGTCGCACTTAAGGATTTTCTAGTGCGGCCTGGGGCCAACATTCCTGATTTTCTTGTTTTGCCTCCGGGAGTGGGCTTGCTCGCACGTGTCCGTTCTCATCCCCGCCTTTCGCTTTTACCTTGTTACCGACTAGGCAAAGATCCGGCCCCCGAGCAGGAGCCTTGGGATGGAAACCTTTTTGAGGTTGGGGGTGCAGTCCTCCGCCGCAGTTCAATTCTTGCCCAAAGGCTTGAGATTTTGAATCCGATAGTGTCGGGAGACAACAAATCTGTTTGTGAGGAGCGCTTGCTCCGTTTTGTTGCTACTCGAGGTACTTGGTGTCGACAATGGGCGCCATTTTTTGGGTTACCCGGATTGCGGTCACTTGAAAACCGCTGGATTGAAGAGGGGTGGCTTCAGCAATTGGAAGGTGAGGGTCTCTCTCCGACCGCCGCCCTTTCTATGGCAGTTTCTGTGTCATCTCCAGAAACGCCTACTCCCAAACCTTTAGCTAACAATCCTGTTTTTGATGTCCATGTGCCCGCCGAGCTTTCCGAAGAAACAGAGAACAAAGACTCTGCCGCTGTTGGGGAATCTGATTCAACCCGAGTCGAGCCTGCCCCTGCGAGTAAATCGAATAAAGCTAATATGACTTTAGTTCTTCCGACTGAGCCACTTTGGCCTCGTGCCGCTGTTGTCATGTTTTTTTTATTGCTTCTCCCTTGGATGTGGAATTTTGGGGCGTTGTCCTGAATAGTTCCTTGTTGTTTGAGGTTGAAGGGAGGCTCGAACTACGTGTTCCCAGTGAAGATGGTCACGGTCCGGTCCGAGCGGAATTTGTAGAGGGGCGTGTTGGCTGGCGTTTACGCCGTGCTGGTCGGTCTCAAGCGATTGGTAAGGCTGTGGGCTTGAAGAAGGGGAAGCCTCTTCCGTCTGTGGTTGATGCCACAGCTGGGTTAGGTAGAGATTCTGCTTTGTTGGCTGTCTTGGGCTGTAATGTTATTGCTTTCGAGCGGTCGCCTGAGATTCATGCGCTTTTAGTCGATGGATTGAGAAGCGCCGCTGATTCTGATCTTGGCCCCTTACTTCGGGAGAGGATTGCTACCCGATTGGGGGATTCGATAGAAGAGCTACCCACGGTTAGTCCCGGTCCTGATGTTGTTTTAGTTGACCCCATGCACCCGAATCGACGAAGCAAGGCGAAAGTCCGAAAAGAGATGCGTGCGCTCAGGGCCGTTGTCGGAGAGGATTGCGATGCAAAAGACCTTGTTGCAGTCGCTTTATCTTGCGCGAAGGACCGAGTGGTTGTTAAGCGACCTGCAAAGGCCGCCCCCCTTATCCTTGCACCGTCCTTCCAGGTTGAAGGAAAAACAGTCCGCTTCGATGTGTATCTGAGGGAGAGTTAGGATATGCCCTCGGGGCGTTTGCCCCTTCCTTCATGGGCGCCCCAGTAATCTCCTTAACGGACATCCCCGAGCCGGCTGAAATTCGGGATTTAGCTACAGAGCGTGGAATCCTCGTGCTTGCGCACAGTTACCAGGATGGCTTTATTCAGGATTCTGCTCATTTCGTGGGTGATAGTCTCGAACTTGCTCGTGAAGCTGCTAAATCCGATGCCGAAGCCATCTGTTTTTGTGGTGTTCACTTTATGGCGGAAACGGCGGCCCTCTTGTGCCCCCAAGCGGAGGTCTTTGTGCCGGATCTTAATGCTGGCTGTTCTCTGGCCGATTCTTGCGAAGCGGAAGAATTGGCGAAGTACCAGGATTACCTTCAATCGAAACTGGGCAAGCGGCCACAAACTGTTGCTTACATCAATTGCACAGCAGCGGTTAAAGCTCTTTCTGACATCATTTGCACCAGCGGAAATGCTAAAGCAGTAGTGGAAAGCATCCCTGAGGATGACCCAATACTTTTTGTCCCTGATCGTCATCTGGGTGGGTGGTTAAATGAAACGACAGGTCGAAATATGGAGCTTTGGAATGGTTCTTGCATGGTTCATGAGCTTTTCAGTGTTGACACGCTTTGTGATCTTCAAATGGCAAATCCAGGTTCTGTGACCATTTCTCACCCGGAATGTCCGAAGCCCGTTCGTGATGCTAGTGATTATGTTCTCGGAACAGCTGGCATGCTGAGGCTTGCTCAAGAGAATTCAGCGACTACGTTTCTTGTCGGGACCGAAGGAAACATGCTTTATCGGCTAGAACAAGTTGCCCCACAAAACACCTACATTTCGGCTCCAGGGGCATCTTGTGCCTGCAATTTGTGTCCTCATATGCAGCTCAATACTTCAGCAAAGCTTTGGGAGGCCTTGGAGACGCGTGGCCCTCGCGTTGTAGTTCCGATGGAGATTGCTCATCCCGCTCGGCGAGCTCTTGACCGTATGCTCGAAGTCGCCTGAATTTTGCGACCGATACTTCTCGTTTTTCTGGTTGCTTGTGCCTCCCCGGTTGATTGGGTTTTTCACAATGGAGTTGTTCACACACTAGTTGAAGGTCAAGAGCCTGCTTCTGCCATCGCAATACGCGAGGGGAAGATTGCTTTTGTTGGGAATGATGCGAGTGCTCTCGCATTAGCTGGAAATGGAACAAGGGTTATTAATCTCGCAGGAAGAGCTCTCCTTCCTGGATTTCATGATGCGCATATGCATCTAATGGGTTTTGGCGAAAGTTTGCGTACGCTCGATTTAGTTGACACCGGAAGCCTCGAGGAAGTTGTACAGGAAACGGCTAAATGGGCAGAGAAGGTTCCAGAAGGGGATTGGATTGTTGGTAGTGGTTGGGATCAAAACGATTGGGATAGCTCGCGTATGCCGACGCACCATGTTTTGTCTGAGGCAATAAGGACCAATCCCGTTCTACTGTGGCGAGTTGATGGCCACGCTGTATTGGTTAATCAGTCGGCAATGGACGCTGTCGGATTGCATGCGGGCACTTCGGATCCGCCGGGTGGACGCCTTTTACGCGAACCTGACGGTGCGCTTTCAGGTGTCCTCTTGGATCGTGCCACGCACCTAATAACCTCTGTGATTCCTGCGCCGAACGAAGAGGAGCTTGGATTTCGCCTTGAGGCTGCTGTTTCAATGTTGCATCGGTTAGGTGTCACGGCCATAGGAGATGCGGGTGTGGATTCAGCTGGGGTTGAGTTCTATCGGGCAGCTGCTGCTGAAGGGCGCCTACCTCTCCGAGTTTCGATTATGTTAGATGCCCAGGATGAGCTGGCACTGGCATCTTGGCTCCCAGGTGGTCCTCGACCTGATTTAGACGGGCACGGTGTGATTTCTTTGCGAGCGGTCAAGGCCTTTGCGGATGGGGCACTTGGCTCTCGTGGAGCAGCTTTGCAGGAGGATTATGCAGATGACCCCGGAAACCAAGGTCTAATCCTCACCTCTCCAGAAGTCTTGCAGGCCCTAGCTTCGAGGTGCAAAAAATCCGGTTTCCAGTTGTGCACACACGCGATAGGAGATCGCGGTTGTCAAAGTGTTCTTGATGCCTACGCGGCAACTTTTGCCCCCGGAGGTGATTTGCGCTTTCGCCTTGAACACGCCCAGGTTCTTACCCAGAGGCAAATAGAACAAATGGCTTCTTTGGGAATTGTGGCATCGATGCAAGCTCAGCATGCGACTAGTGATATGCCTTGGGTAGAAGCAAGGGTCGGGAAAAATCGTGCAGAAGGTGCTTATGCCTGGAGGTGGCTCATGAACGCAGGGGTTCCAATCGCGGGTGGGACGGATGCTCCGGTTGAATTTCCGGACCCGCTAGCTTCATTTTGGTCTGCGGTTACTCGGACTGATGCGGAGGGCAATCCTCCTGGGGGATGGTTCCCACAGCACCGGATGACTCGTAGTGAGGCTTTACAGCATTTAATTCGTACTCCTGCTTGGGCCTCCTTTCAGGAAGCGAGAATGGGCACATTGGAAGTCGGAAAGCTGGCAGATGTTGTCGTTCTTTCTGATAATCCCTTAACCGCCCCGGAGTCAGTGTTGAGAGATTTGAAGGTTGAGATGACCATTTTCAATGGTGTTCTAGTGCATCCAAAACAAGCAGCTTTTTAGTAAGGGAGCGCACGAGTATCATCCCGCCGACATGACTGAAACTCTCCAAGAAACTGTTGAAGCAATGTGCTCACCTGGGCGGGGGATTCTCGCCGCCGATGAGAGTACGGGCACTATTACGAAACGATTCGATTCAATTGGAGCCGAATCTACCGAAGCCTCTCGCTGTGCTTACCGCGAAATGTTGTTTACCACCTAAG
>DNPI01000111.1:1100-2974 GCA_003501525.1 Planctomycetota bacterium | reverse complement strand
CCGAGGTAGGCTGGCGACTGCGCCCCAACCCAAGCTCTTCCGATTTCATGGAGCTTTGGCGCCGAGAAGACTTCCTGGTCGACGACAAACCTTTTGAAGAGGGGCGATTCTCCTTGCTCTATGATCGTGTTATTAACTTTCAGCTACTTTACTTCGCAGAGCCAGGATTCGACCCGGACTGGGACGACGAATGGGATTCTGAGGAGCGACAATCACTCCCTGTCGCGGTAGAGATTCGATTAGACATGGAAGTTCAACCTAGAAAATCCGCAGAAAGCCGACTATTTCTCGGCGCGAATCGATCCCGACTAGAGTTTTATGACGTCTTAGCCATACCGGAGCCTGTCCGCTGGACATTCCGCAATCGCCTTCACCCAACAGTGCCCGGCGAAGACGAAGGGGAGGATGAAGAGATATCCGAAGATGAAGCGGGAAGTGAAGAAGACAGTGGCCGAGGTGGATCTATTACGGGAAGCCGAGAAGATATTGATGGCGGCAGGGATTTTCCTGGCGGCCGAGGTGGCGGCGGCGGTCGCCCTTAACCCTTCGCAGGATTTTCCAACAGGACCTTCCCCATAAAACTCTCCAGCGCTTCGGGCAGAACAACGTCTCCATTCGATTGCTGCCCAAGCTCAAGGAGAGGGATAAGCAAGCGCGGCGTAGCGGCAACTGTGTTGTTCAGTGTGTGGCAAAAACGAGGCTTCCCACCACCAGAAGGCTTGTAGCGCAAATTCAGCCTTCGCGCCTGGAAGTCGTGAAAACGCGAGGCGGAATGTGTTTCTCCCCAACTTCCACGGCTAGGCATCCAAGCCTCAATATCAAATTTGCGAACTTGCCCCTGCCCCAAATCGCCCGTACAAACATCGACAACCCGGTAAGGAATTTCCAGCGCTTGAACAAACTCCTCAGCGTGCGCCAACATTTTCCCCTGCTCTTCAATCGACCAATCCTCATCATTTGGCCCAATTACCATCTGCTCAACTTTCCAAAATTGATGCACTCGGTAAAGCCCATGCGCTTCCTTCCCGTAGGTCCCTGCCTCTCGGCGAAAGCATGGAGAAAGGGCTATTCGGCGAACAGGCAAATCCGACTCCTCCAAGGTCTCCCCGGAGTGGATAGCGGTTAGTGGGACCTCCGAAGTCCCAGAAAGGAACAAGTCATCCTTCGGCACAGCGTATGTCTGCTCCTCTCCGCCCGGAAAATACCCTGTCCCTTCCATGCACGCGTGGTTAACCAGGATCGGCACTGAAGCCAAATCAAACCCCTTAGCAGTCATATGAGCCACAGCGAAACGAAGCACCGCCTGTTCCAATCGCGCGCCATCACCAAGCAAAAGATAGTTCCGCGAACCAGCCAATTTAACGCCGCGCGGAATGTCTAATATCCCGAGATCAGCTCCGAGAGAAACATGGTCCTTTGCGTCAAACGAAAAATCAGGCACCTCACCCCAAGTTCTCAGCTCAACGTTCTGTGAATCGTCAGAGCCTTCCGGCACTTCAGGATCTGGGGGCATTGGTAGCGTCAGCAAGCCCGCCTGAAGAGCAGACTGCACCTTACTAGCCTCTGCCTCAAGGCCCTTCAGTTCCTGCTTTGCCCTTCGCCCTTCCTCGAGAAGGGCTACACGCTCATCAGCAGCAATATCCTTCATTTCCTGCGAACGCCTTTTAGCTTCAGCCCGCCTCTCCTCTACATCGCACAAAAGCCTCCGATAAGTAGCATCCGCTTCAGACTTGAGATTCTCCAGCTTGCAATCACCAGACCAGATGGCACGCAAAACATCTATTCAGGTGCGGAAGCAAAGTCTGGAATAGTCCTCGGGTCAATCCCAGAAAACATTGAGAGAAGTGCCACTTGGTCTCTTTCTGCAACTGGCG
>DNPI01000111.1:579-911 GCA_003501525.1 Planctomycetota bacterium | reverse complement strand
ACATCAACCTCAATTCTTTTCTTCCGTGCGGCCTCAGCCACCACATCGGGGTTCTCCCGTAGCCATTTAATGTCGAGCATGACCTACTCTACCCAACCGGAATCAGCATCCCCAAACCAAGGATGCTTCTTCAGGCGAATCCTCCAAGAAATTTCAGCCTCAGCAGAAGACAGGACAAAGAGTGCATCGCCTGGGAGGTGTGCAAATCTCCAATCAAGCGCAACTTCTTCCCCAGTTGGGCCGGGCCATTCTGCGCCACGAAATCCTTTGCCTTCGATGTGCAAACGAGAAGTGAGCGGTTCCCCAAGAAGACGAACGTAACGCTCACCCGC
>DNPI01000111.1:0-252 GCA_003501525.1 Planctomycetota bacterium | reverse complement strand
TTCCCCTCAACTCGCAACGTTTCCCCTACTAAAGAAATCGCGTTTCCCTCGCGAACGGCCTCACACTTAACCGAAAAAGGAGCCCCCATTTCAACCGTTGTCGTTTGGCCTTCCTCTACATACACCAAAATTGGGATAGACACCGGAGGAACGATTAACGCCTCAGCCTCGTCCTTGCCTCGGCAGATTCCTTGCAAAAATGAATAACGCCCCACTGGCAGCTGAATTTTGTTTTTCTTGCCCGCCATGAGG
>DNPI01000243.1:8130-15438 GCA_003501525.1 Planctomycetota bacterium | reverse complement strand
CATGAATTGGCACATCAGTGGTTTGGAGACGCCGTTGGTTATGCTGCCTGGAAGGAGGTTTGGCTTTCGGAGGGATTTGCTTCCTATTTTGGGCCTTGGCTTCATGCTTCTACCGGGGGGCCCTCGCTTGATAGGAGTCTCGAAGGGATGAGACGCCGCTGGCTGATTTCCAAAGAAGGCCGAACCCTTCCGATTCGGTGGGGGGGCTACGAGCACCCTGATTCTGCTCTCAACACCAATACTTACCCGAAAGGGGCTTGGGTATTACATATGCTGAGGGGACAGGTTGGAGATGAAGACTTTTTTGCCGGTATCAAATCATGGTACCTGGCCAATCGCGGTACCGCGGTCAATACTTCAACGCTTCGGGAGGCTTTGGAAGAGGCTAGTGGCCAAACTCTGGGTTGGTTCTTTAGTCAATGGTTGGACCATCCGGGTTGCCCTGAACTTAGGTTCAAGTGGGAGAATGATGCGGTCATCATCACCCAAATTGGGGCTCCTTGGCGTTTCAACATTCGGTTGCGTTGGACTGGTTCCGATGGGGAAGTTCGCGAAAAAGTTTTTACTGTCGATCAATCTGAATCGCGGTTTGAGCTCGAAGGTGGTCCGATTCAATCTCCGGTGGTTGATCCGCTTGTCGAACTTCTTTGGCGAAAAGCTTAGAATCCGCTGCTATGACAACCCGCGAAGAAGTTTTAGAGGTTTGGCCTGAAATCGAGTGGATTGACAGTGAGGAGCTACGTGAGCAGGTCCTTGCTACATGGATACTAGGATTTGAGAACAGTCCTTTGGACCCCGCTGATCTTGATCAGATGCCTTTCACGTTGCATGTTGAGAATTGCTCTGTCAGCTTTTTGGCTCACAAGCGCCTCGTTGTCCACTTAGCTGCTCGCTGCTCAGAGGGTATCGATGAGTTTATGGGCGAAGCCATGCCTGTTGATCGAGACACGCTTATTGCCGGAGCCATCTTGGCGGATGTGGGCAAATTGCTCGAATACGAAAAGAAGGATGGCGAACTCGTCCAGTCACGCCGTGGCCAATACTTGCGCCATCCTTTCACAGGCGTCGGCCTTGCGATGGAATGTGGAGTTCCTGATGCTGTTTGCCACATCGTCGCGACTCATGCTGGCGAGGGCAATTTAGTTAAACGCACGCCAGAGGCCTGGATTGTCCATCATGCTGACTTCATGACATATGAGCCTCTTGTGAAGGGGCTGATGCCTGAATAGGTCTTCTGATTAGGCCTCCAATCGAGCCTTGACTTGAGCCTCAAGACCACCGGAGGCAATTAAATCTTGGGCAGCGGGGCCTAGGGGGGCGAAGGAGAATACTTGGTCGGCAACTTCAAGTCGGGAGGCCGCGAAATCGAGAGTTGCAGTTAATCCAATGCGTTGAGTGGCCGCAGAGTCGCCGAATTTTTTTTCTCGAAGCCATTCCACTAGAGCGGGGCAGTCCACCAGTAAGAAACCGTTGTTTAGTGCGTTTCGCTTGTAGGTGGCGGAGAAAGAACCGGCGATTACTAAAGAGAGCCCACGGTAGGCGAGCGCAGTGGCGGCTTGTTCCCGTGAAGACCCGGTGCCGAAGTTGAAGCCTCCAACTAATAGGTCGCCTGATTGCGCGTGCTTTTGGAAATCTGGATCGTAGTTTTCCATTGCGACTTCGGCCATTTCTGCAGGGGTGAGATCTTCGCGGTAGGTGTACTTGCCGGGATAGATGCCGTCGGTATTGAGATTGTCAGCGTCGCAAAAGAGCAATTCTCCTTCGATGGTAGAAGGAAAACCATTGACTAAATCTACGGTGCTTTCTCGCAGCGGTCCGGTCTCGGGGATTTCTAAATGATGACTTGGGCCAAGCCCTGTGAGACTCTCAGGACCTGTTATGTAGCCAGCTACCGCGGAAGCTGCTACCACCGCAGGAGAAGCGAGATAGGCACTGGCCTCACGGCTTCCCATCCGACCTTGAAAATTTCGGTTGGTTGCAGATATCCCAACCTCTCCATCTTCCAGTAAACCGCGACCCATTCCGATACAGGGTCCGCATCCTGGTGGCAGAACTTCAGCCCCGGCTGCGACTAGTTCGCCCCAAGTGCCTTGCGCTTCCGCTGCTTTTTGCACTTCGTCAGAAGCAGCGGCCATATAAAAATCGACGTGATCTGCTACTTTTTGACCCCTTAGAACTCCAGCGGCTTGTTCTAGGTCCTCAAGGCGGGCGTTTACGCATGAGAGGAGGTAAGCCTTGTCGACTTTGATATTTTTTTCTGCTAATTCAGTCACTGGCGCCACTGTTTTGACAGTGTCAGGCCCGCACACGCAAGGCACCACTTCATCGAGATTCACACGAAGTATTTGAGCATAGCTTGCATCCGTATCAGCAGCAGGGGGGGAATCCTCCAGTTTTTTAATATTCTCCTCCGTGAACGCAGGGAATTTACCTATACGGCCTCGAAGCCAGTTAAGAGTCACTGAGTCGCAGGGGAATACTCCTGTTAACGCACCCCATTCAGTGGTCATGTTGGCAATGGTGAACCGGGCTTCCATGGTCAGCGAAGCCACACCTTCCCCAGAGAACTCAACGGCGTGATTAAGGACTTCGTCGTCGGAGTAGAGCCCACAAAGGGCAACGATTAAATCTTTTCCCGAGACACCACTTTGAAGCTCACCGGACAGTTCAACCCGAGTGACGAGGGGGATTTGCCACCAAGTCTCTCCGGTTGCCCAAAGTGCTGCAGCATCAGTGCGTACTACTGGTGTTCCGAGTGCCCCTATGCCTCCATACATGTTGGAGTGGGAGTCAGAAGCTACGACCAAAGATCCGGGCCAGGCGTAGCCCTCTTCGACCATGACTTGGTGCCCGATGCCACGGCCTGCCGGGTGAAAGTCGATGTTGTGTTTTTTTGCAAAGTTTTCAATTGAGGCATACTTGGCTTGATTCTCTTCGGAGAGATCTTGCACGTTGTGGTCAAGAGTGAAAACGGGCTGATGAGAATCGTGTATTTGACCTGCTCCCAGTGCCACGAATTTCGCCATTACTGCTGACGAGTTGTCATGAGTCATTACATGCCGGGGCCTTACGGCAACATAATCTCCCGAGGTAACTGATTGAGCAGGCGACGCTTCTGCTAGGTGTTCTTGAACGATTTTCTCGACTAAGTTCTGTTTCATATCCAACGTCATCGTACGCCCGCCGTAGGTCTAGGCGAACTAGGGGTCGGCCACCATAGAATGTCGCAATGACCGGACTGCTCTTAATGCTCTGGACGCTCCCTCAAGAGGTGAGCTATCCAGAATTGTTAGCCGCTACTCATGACTTAGAGGCCTTGGCTGAATCTCCCGCTTCCGGAGTACGCGCTTTTCAGTTTTCTTCTTTCGATCGCCGCAGCTTGGCTGGTCCGGATGATTCGGAAGCTTGGTTTGCGAATGACGATCGTGGTCACTATCTGCGCACTGAAGGTGAGGAGTTTGTGTTGGCTGAAGTCGAGGGACCGGCAGCTATTACACGTATTTGGTCAGCAAATCCTTCGGGCACCTTACATTTTTATATTGATGGCGGGGAGAAGCCAACGTGGAGTGTTCCGATGAAAACCTTTTTGGGCGGCGAAGGACGGCTTCCCTTTGACTCTCCGCTTTGTGCTGTTAGAAGCCGCGGTTGGAACAGCTATTTACCGGTACCTTTTAATAGGAGCCTAAAACTGACGGCAACGGCTGGCGATCTTTATTACCAAATAGGTGTTCGTACTTTTTCTGAAGGGACGGTGTTGCCCTCTTTCTCGGAGAATCTCTTAATTGAGCATGAGGTAGCCATTGCTAAAACGAATCAGGCTTTAATTGCTCCAGGGTTCAAGGACGTACGCAAAATCCTCAAAGTCGGGGAAGCTCGGAAAAGTGGTCCATGGACAGTTGACATACAAGGAGAAGGCATTGTCTATTGGATGGATATAGAAATTATTAGTGACTTTAAAAAATCTGAGTTGCCTGACTTGCTGCGTACTTTGCGGCTTCAAATAGGCGATCTTCAAGGAAATGACATATGGGTTAACTGCCCTTTTGGTGATTTCTTTGGTGCCGCGCCGGGGTTTCAAGCGTACAAGTCGTTACCGATGGAGATGACAAAAGACGGCCATTTTGTGTGTCGTTTCCCAATGCCCTATTCGGATGGTTTCCGGATGTCGGTTTATCGTGATGCACCCGGTCGTACTGCTTTCAGAATGCGCATGGGTTTTGAGCCACTTGAATTAGGTGAAGCTCCTCCGCTTCGGTTCCGAGCAGGTTGGAAGCGCGTGCCCAATTTGAAAACTCGGCCGATGTCCGATCTAAATGTGTTGAAGGCCGAAGGGCCTGGCCGATTTGTTGGTTGTGCCTTAACTGTGCTCAACCCCGTGCGTGGTTGGTGGGGCGAAGGGGACGAGAAAATATTTGTTGATGGTGAATCATTCCCCAGCATTTTTGGGACTGGCACGGAGGATTATTTCGGCTATGCGTGGTGTGATCCGGCTCTTTTTGCCGCTCCTTTTCATGTGCAATCCCGATGTGACGGTCCAGGGAATTTTGGATACACAAGCTTGGCGCGATTCCACCTTGCTGATTCCATTCCTTTTCAGGAAACCTTTAATTTTGATCTTGAGGTTTGGCACTGGGAAGATTTAGAAATGGATTATGCAATGACTGCGTGGTGGTATGGAGCACCTGAAACTGGCTCCAGTTTTTCGGAGCTTCCCCCCTTGAATCAGCGACTTCCTGCGCCTTTACCGGAAGCAGATTTCCATCGCGTTGTGGGTGCTCTTGAAGCGGAGTCTCTTGAGATTATGCAAACGACTGCGGGTCAAATCGGACCCCAAGAGATGAGCGCATACGGCGACATGTGGAGTAATTCTGGGCAAATTTGGTGGAGAGAGGCTGGGATGGGCGAACAAATAGTCTTGGCCTTTCCTATTGAGGAAGCAGGTCCCCACCGAATTAAAGTAGCCCTTACTAAAGCCCCCGACTACGGAATTGTTCGTTTTTTCTTGGATGGCAGACCAGTGGGAGATTTGGTGGATCTCTATGCTCCCGAAGTAACCCATGCAGGGGAATTTGACCTTGGTATCCGCAATCTTTCCGCTCGCTCTCACCGCCTCACAGTTCGCCTTGTGGGTGCCAATCCCCAATCAACCGGAGGAGGTGTAATGGCTGGTATTGATTATCTTCTGCTTGAGGAAGAAGCATCTCCATGACCGCTGGTGCTCAGGCGAGGTTTTTAGAGCTCTGGGGAGAGGTAGTTGATATTGGAGCAGCAATGGCTGTCCTCCAGTGGGATCAGGAAACACAAATGCCCTCAAAAGGGCAGAGAAGTAGAGGTAAGCAATTGGCAACCTTGGCCGGCCTTCGCCATGCGAAGCTGACACATCCGAATCTGGGGGAGGCTCTCAATGCCGCTGCCGAGGATGCCGGAGATGAGGGTGATTCGATGGCCCAAGTAAGGGAGGCTCGCCGCTTGGTTGACAGGGCGTCCAAGGTGCCGCCCAAGCTCGCCAAAGCTCTTGCTGAGGCAGAAAGTCGAGGCTTAGCGTCTTGGCAGCAATCTAGAGCCGAATCCGATTTTTCTCTTTTTCGAGATTCATTGACGGAGCTAGTTTCTCTCCAGAAAGAGCGGGCAAGTTGTTTGGCGGGAAAAGGGTCGCCTTACGATGCTTTGCTGGATGTGCATGAGCCGGGCACAACGGAATCTCAACTAGTTCCGATTTTTGAGCAACTGAAGAAAGGACTCGGCGTGCTGTTGGATAGCGTCCACAATTCAGGTGTTGCCCCATGCGAGGATGCGGTAAGGGGTCATTTCCCCAAGGAAAAACAACTTGCTTTTTCTCGCGAAGTAATCACGGCCATGGGCTATGACATTGATGCAGGCCGTATTGATTTAGCAACCCACCCGTTTTGTACAGGTTTTTCAAACAGGGATGTTCGCATTACTTGGCGATTCCAAGAGAACGACCTGCGTCCCGCTTTATTCGGACTTATGCACGAGGCTGGGCACGCTCTTTATGAGCAGGGGCTATCCGATGCTGATCAACGTACCCCGCTTGGAACTGCAGTTGGCCTTGGAATGCATGAAAGCCAGTCGCGCTTGTGGGAAAATTTAGTGGGGCGTAGTCGCGAGTTTTGGGAGTGGGCTTTGCCTATTTTTCATCGCAATTTCCCTGACAAGAAAGATGTCGGCGTCGATGAAATTTGGCCTGCTTTGCATCTAGCTCAACCCGGTTTTATTCGAGTTGAAGCCGATGAGGCGACCTACGATTTGCATGTTTTGTTGCGTTTTGAAGTTGAGCGTCAACTTTTTGCAGGTGGTGTTGAGGTCGATGAGCTCTCGGATCTTTGGGATGCCACTAGCGAAGAACTCCTAGGTGTGCGCCCCCCTAATCCTGCAATGGGTGTTCTACAGGACATCCATTGGGCTATGGGTGCCTATGGCTATTTCCCGACTTACACTTTGGGGAATTTAGTTGCTTCCCAATTGTGGGATGCTGCATCGCAAGAGTTGGATATCTCTTCTCAAGTTGCGGCTGGTGAATTCTGCTATTTGCGTGAATGGCTGCGAGCAAAAGTTCATTGTCATGGGAGTCGTTTTAGTACAGCTGAGTTAGTTGAGAATGCAACTGGGGCCCCTCTTTCTCCGGCACCATTTCTTGCTCGTGTAACAAATATGACAGAAATGGCTTACGGAGTGGAAGAGAAGGGCTGACCTGTTTATTCTTCGCGGGTCTTTTTCACTGACCCCCTTAATCCCCTATGACTAAACACACCCTTGGATGGATGCCCGGCGATGGCGTCGGCAACGAAGTAATGGCGGCGGCACGTGACGTTCTCGACGCCGTTGGATTGGATGCCGAATATGTTCCCCTCGATATCGGGTGGGACTACTGGTGCAGTGAAGGGGACGCTTTGCCCTCTCGCACTGTTGAAGGGCTTAAGAGCTGCGATGCAGCGCTTTTTGGCGCGATTACTTCGAAGCCGAAAGCGGAAGCTGAGGCTGAGTTGACACCTGAACTTCAAGGTAAAGGCCTTATTTATCGTTCACCAATTGTCAGAATGCGGCAGGAGTTCGACCAGTATTCCAATGTTCGCCCCTGTCGGGCATTTGAAGGCAACCCGTTGAATTACCAAGATGGAATTGACTTGGTTGTTTTTCGAGAAAATACGGAAGGGATGTACGGTGGCGTTGAATGGAGCCCTGTGGACGGCGAAATTCGAGCCGCACTTGAAACGCATCCGAATTTTTCGCGCTTTGCATCGACCCCTCCAGAAGAGATGGCCTTTTCGAGCCGTATTATTACTTGGA
>DNPI01000243.1:0-7815 GCA_003501525.1 Planctomycetota bacterium | reverse complement strand
CGAGCCGTATTATTACTTGGAAAGGTGCGACTCGTTTAATCCGAGCGGCCTTTGAGTACGCGAAAAAACATGGCTATCCAACTGTGACGGTAGTTGAGAAACCAAACGTTTTGCGGGAAACCAGTGGAATGATGATGGATGCTGCTCGCGCGGTGGCTGCTGACTATCCTGATATAGAACTTTGGGATACGAATATCGATGCGATGGTTATGTGGCTCGTCAAGAATCCGCAGGACTATGGTGTGATTGCTACCTCCAATCTTTTTGGAGATGTACTTTCTGACCTTTGCGCTCAGTTGGTTGGTGGTTTGGGTTTTGCGGCGGCCGGAAGCATTGGTGAAGGTATTGCTGTTTTTGAGCCAACTCATGGTTCGGCCCCCAAATACGACGGCCAAGACAAAGTAAACCCCTTAGCTTGCATTTTGGCTGCCAAGATGATGCTAGACCACATTGGTGAAGGCGAGATGGCTAATCGGGTTTATGCGGCGGTTTCGCAAGTAGTTGCTGCTGGTGAAGTTCGAACTTATGACATGGGTGGAAGTGCTTCTTGTTCTGCCATGGGGGAAGCAGTCGCGACTGCTTGTTAATTCAATGGGACACGACACGGATATTTCTTCGACTAGTTTGATTTCTTATCGCTTAGGCGAGTGGGTTGCCAATTTGCGCTATGAGGATTTACCTCGAAAAGTGGTGCATGAAGTACGTCGCTATTGGCTCGACAGTATTGGCTGTGCTTTTGGTGGTTGGCGTACTCCTGATTGGCAGACCGTTCGCGACTTGACCATTCAGGAGGGAGGCGTACGCAAGTGCAACCTCCTCGGAGCGGGAGGGAAGGTGGCTCCTCTTCAAGCCGCCATGCTCAATTCGCTGGCTATTAGAGCTTTGGATTACAACGATATCTATTGGCAGCAGGATCCTTGTCATCCTTCTGACTGCATCCCTGCGCCGCTCGCTGCTGCTGAAACGGTGGGAGCGGGAGGCAAAGATTTGATTCTGGGCACAGTGGTTGCTTATGAAATCCAGCAGCGGTTGTGTGAAGCGAGTTTCCCGGGTATTCGGGAGTTAGGCTGGCATCACGCTACTTTGACTTCTTTTGCTTCGGCTTACGCCGCAGGAAAAGCATTGGGCCTTGATGCAGGCGCTTTGCAGAATGCTGCTGGTATCGCTGGTTCTGCTAATTGCACTCTAGGGGCGGTAACCGCAGGCCATCTAACAATGATGAAAAACACCGTTTCTCCGATGGCGTGCCGAGGCGGACTCGAAGCAGCTTTTTTAGCCGCGCGGGGTTATTCCGGTCCAGCGCATGTTTTTGAGGGTAAAGAGTCCTTAGCCGATGTGATGGATTCTGAATGGCGCTGGGAAATTTTTGATGATTTAGGATCCGATTGGCGAATTTTGAAGTGTGGCATGAAATTTTTTCCAACCGAAGCGCTAACTCACGCTCCGATTTCTACCACCATTTCAATTTGTTCAGAGAATGGCCTTTCTGCGGACGATGTCCGAGAAGTTCGTATCCGAACTCTGACCAAGGCTGCGGACATTCTTTCTGATCCGGCAAAATATCGACCTACTAGCCGAGAGTCAGCTGATCACTCTTTGCCCTATTGCATCACGATGGGCCTCCTGCATGGTCGAGTAACACCTGAATTGTTCGAGAACGAAGTAGTGCGTGACCCCGTTGTTTTGGAGCATATAGACAAAATTAAGGTCGCTGCTGAGCCTGCCTTTGAGGAGGCTTTTCCAAAAGTTCAGCGTTGCCATGTCGAGGTGGACACCAGTGACGGGCGAACACTTGCAAAGCAGGTCGATTGGCCGAAGGGCGATCCGCGTGACCCTCTGAGTAATGAGGAAATTCGTGCGAAGTTTGATGCTTTGGCGGAAGGCGTGTCTGACGAACGGCGTGAGCGTATTTGGAAATCGGCGACTCGTCTTGCTTCGTATAAGCGCGCAGCCGGCTTTAGCCGTCTTTGTGCTGTGGACGAGTAAGGCAGGGGTTATTCTCATATTTCATGGCTGAAGTTGTATGGGAGCCTGTGCCCGGTCGGGCGACGAATAACGCAATGGAAGCATTTCGGGTGAAAGTGGAGGAAACCTTTGAAATTGAACTCCTCGACTATGAATCCTTACATGCTTGGTCGATAGCCAACCGTTCTGAATTTTGGGCCGAAATCTGGGACTTTTGCGAGGTTGTTGGTGAAAAAGGGCAATTGGTGCTGGAAGCCGGAGACCAAATGCCGGGAAGTCGATGGTTCCCCAATGCCACGCTTTCATTTGCAGAAAACCTGTTACGGAGGGCCGATGAATCTCCTGCGGTAATTTTTAAAGCTGAATGTGGAGAGCGTCGAGAGTTGAGCTTCATTGAGCTTCGTGCTCAGGTCGCACGTTGCCAAGAGGGCTTGCGTGCATTAGGAGTTGGCAAGGGAGATGTCGTCGCTGGGTGGCTCCCGAACATCCCTGAGGCTTTAGTCGGAATGTTGGCGGCTAATTCCCTTGGGGCGATATGGACTTCTTGCTCACCCGATTTTGGTGTGACTGGTTTGCTCGATCGGTTTGGTCAAGTGCAGCCGAAAATTTTGTTGGCCGTGGACGGCTACTTCTTTAAGGGCAAGCCCATCAATCTCCAAGGGAAATTGGCAGAGGTTCGAGCGGGATTGCCGAGTCTCGAAGCGACTGTCTTAATCCCGTTTCTCGATTCTTCAGTCGCGACGGAGGGTGCTGTTGGATGGAACGAACTCAATCTTTCTGAAAGCTTTGAACCCGATTTCCTCCCTCTGCCTTTTGACCATCCTCTGTATATCCTCTACAGCTCTGGTACCACCGGTAAACCCAAGTGTATTGTTCATGGTCAGGGCGGAGTTTTGCTCCAGCATCTTAAAGAGCATCGACTCCATTGTGACTTGGCTGCTGGTGAGCGGTTTTTCTACTTCACCACTACTGGTTGGATGATGTGGAATTGGTTGGCTACGGGCCTAGCCAGTGGTGCCACCTTGGTGTTGTTCGAAGGTAACCCCTTTCACCCGTCTCCTGAAGCCTTGTGGGACTTTGTCCAAGATGAACGTGTCAACCTGTTTGGCACTTCTGCTAAGTATCTCGACGCTTGTGCCAAAGCAGAACTGTGTCCAGCCGAAACGCACAATCTTTCTTCGATCCGCACCATCCTTTCGACAGGATCTCCTCTGATGCCCGAATCGTTTGATTGGGTTTATCAATCCGTTAAATCCGATGTCCAGTTGGCAAGTATTTGCGGGGGGACCGATTTGGTCTCTTGCTTTATCCTTGGCAATCCGATGCTCCCAGTGCGCCGGGGCGAAGTTCAGTGCTTAGGATTGGGAATGGCCGTGGAAGTCTGGGATTCGGAGGGCGGTCCCTTGCTTGAAGAGCCTGGGGAGCTCGTGTGCACCCAATCTTTCCCTTCCATGCCAGTGGGGTTTTGGGGTGATAAAGATGGAAGTCGCTATAAGGCGGCTTATTTCGAGCGCTATCCTGGGGTCTGGCACCATGGAGATTGGGTGGAGTTACGTGCCGAGGGAGGGATGGTGGTTAAAGGTCGCTCGGACACTACTCTCAACCCCGGAGGCGTCCGGATTGGCACTGCCGAAATTTACCGACAGGTGGAGAGGATTGCTGAAGTTGAAGAATCCATTGTGGTCGGTCGCGACACAGGTGATGGCGATCAGGAGGTTGTTCTTTTCGTGTGCCTGCGCGAGCGAGTGCAACTCGACGATGATTTACGCTCCCGTATCCGATCTGAAATCCGGGCCAATGCCTCACCAAGGCATGTCCCTTTTCTTATTGCAGAGATAGCTGATATTCCTCGAACGCGGTCAGGGAAAATCTCTGAAATCGCAGTACGTGATGTCATTCATGGGCGGCCTGTCGAGAACATGGAAGCTCTAGCAAATCCGGAAGCTCTCGACCTTTATCGCCCTTTTAGCGTGCTAGGTGCGTAAGCTTCGGCGACCCAAGCGCGCCAGGTGGCATCGGCAGCGAGTAAATCCATGCCCACATGTTCTCGAAACAAGTTGCGAGCCGGTTTTCGGCTTTGAAGGCCTGAGAGAATTGGGGATAGTGCTTGGGTATGATTTTTTCGAAGCCATTCGAACAGGGACCAGCAGAGCGCGTGTTCTCGTGGGGTCAATTCCCCAGTTTGCCGATCTACTAGGCGAGGAATTATTACTTCTGGATTGCTCGCTAGGAATTTTCTAATGGCAGGTTCCCACCGGCCACCGGCATAGTCAGGCACTGTATTCGTTTCTTCTACGCAATAATTGCGTCGGCTGCCTAGGACAGCTTCTTCGTAGGCATGACCGGCACCAGCATCAAACCATCCCCCGCCTCTGTCGCCAATCCAACTATCCCTTCTAAGCATCGAAATTACCATGTGAGCGGCGTTGTGTACTGCGTTTGATTCAGCGGCTTCCGCATCGCCTTCAATCCCAAGATCGCCGCTCCAAATGCTATGCACGGGTTGGTGGCCGAGCCATTTGAAATCACCTGCCGGGCGAATACCCAGCATGCCTTCTGCGGTGGTGAGATGGTCTTTAGCTGTTTCCCATATCCAGGTCCTTGTCGGGGATGAAGTGTCGAGGAGGCCTGTCCCAAAGTCTTTATCGATTAGAGAGCGTGTTTGTCGCAAGAGCCCAAGAAGGTGGTGAGAAAAAGCATGTGGGTCGCTTCTCTTTTTTTTCTTTTTCAGGCTACGTGCTTCGAAGACTAACTCGACTCCTGGAGCTTCTAATCGGCGTAGTGGTCGGTTGAGTATGGTTTCGAGTTTTGATTCGCGAGCTAGCCAAGCTTGGGCTTGGTGTCTCCGCCGTTCCATAGAAGCGGTTTCAGGACCACCGTCGCATTTCTGGCACGGTAGGACCATCGCGCCTTGACATTTCTTGCATCGAGCGGCTTCGGTGCAGAAGACGCCCTCTTCTAATTCAGCTTGGCGCAAATCCTTTGGATGGCGGTTGCAGTCGACTACACCTCTTTCTTTGCATCTTTTGCAGCCCCGGAGAATCTCTTCGGTTTTTTCAGGACTCTTCCCAGCTGCCCAAAGTAGGCCTTCAACGAGATGGTTACGGAACCATTCCGCTCGCCAAACTTCATCACGGTGTCCGAGGGAAGTGTAGAAGACGCGCCCTTTTCCTTCTTCCCTAGTCCAAGAGATGGCGAAATCACCATCTCCTCGCCGAATGCTGTTCCGTGTCATATCCACGGATTCAGTGTCAAGGGACATTAGTACATGCACCCGGTCTCGGCTCCAGGGACTTTTGAATTGATAGATTTCATCAGTAAGCTCGAATCCATCCGGTATATGCGCCACTGCTGGATGGCTGGGATCTTCGACCCTTACACGAACCTTTTGGTGCCATGGGTGCCCATCGAAATACCCCCCCAGCATTAGGCCATAATCTTCCCATTGATAGAAAGTGTCAGTTGCGCAATGCGAGCCGACAAATCCTCCGCCGTCCCGTACGAAACTTAATAGAGCTCTCTTGGCGGGTTCGTCTAGTGGTAACTCTCCAGTGGTGTAGAAAAAAACCGCGTCAAAATCCATCAATTTTACAGGGTGGAAAATTGTTGGATCTTGACTGACAGTGATCTCTAGCCGAGGGTCTGAATCGGCCCAGAGGCGTATACGGGAATCTACATAGCTGTCTGCTCCAGGTTTGCTGCGCTTCGCTACAGCATGAGTGAACCCGTATGACTGTACGTAGACCAGTATTCGAGCTGGCTGTGGTACAGAATCCTGAACCGCGTTATCTATGACCTCTGGTAGGAGGAAAAGGGTTAGAAGGAGAGATGGCAAGCTGCGGTAATCCTATCCTGCCGCAATGAAAATTAGTCGCATCGCCTCGTGTGTAGGAGTGACAGTGCTATCGATTTTTGGGGTGACAGCCTTTCAAGCGGCTAACCTCAAATCGATACAAATTGATGCTGGGCCTGAGCCACCACAAATAAATATTGAGGGTGCGGCGAATCGTTTAGCTACGGCTCTACGGTTTCGAACTATTAGCCATCAAGATACGGCTGATGTTGCTCTTCCTTTTCAACCATTTCGGGATTTCCATATTTGGTTGAGGTCGGCTTTCCCTGCTGCTCATAGTCAAATGGAATTGGAAATGATTGGGGGCGAGGGGCTGCTTTTTCGTTGGCCTGGTTCAGATCTTAATCTTGACCCCATATTGTTCGTAAGTCACCAAGATGTAGTGCCCGTGGAGCCTGGGACTGAAGCGGAATGGACTTATCCGGCTTTTGAAGGAACAATCGCTGATGGCTACATATGGGGTCGCGGGACTTTGGATGTGAAGTCAGGTGTTTGCGGTCTTCTTGAGGCTGCAGAGGCCCTTTTGCGAGAAGGGTTTGAGCCTCGTCGCGATGTGTGGTTTTTCTTTGGGCAAGATGAAGAGGTTATGGGGAACCGCGGAGCTAGAGCTGCTGCGGAGTTGCTGAAAAAAAGAGGTATTCGATTCTCATGGATCTTGGACGAAGGAGGTTTTGTGGTGGAAGACATTCTTACCGCTCCACTTGGAGGTCGACCAGTAGCTTGGGTTAATACAGCCGAAAAGGCATATTGCACTCTCCGACTAACAGCTCGTGGAGAAGGTGGCCATTCTTCTACTCCGCCTACTCACACAGCAGTCGGCAAGCTGGCTTCGGCAATACATCGCCTTGAGGCAAACCCTTTCCCGCTGGAAATGCCTCAACCTCTCCTCGATCAGTTTCGTCAATTGGCGCCGGAGTGCGATTTTCTAACCCGATGGGCGCTTTCGAATCTTTGGCTTACGGAGGGTGTTTTGCTTCGTCGACTGGCTTCTGATCGGCTGACCGCTCCATTTGTTCGGACCACTACGGCAGCTACGGTTTTCCATGGTGGTATAAAAGAAAATGTTGTCCCGCAAATAGCTGAAGCCTTAGTTAATTTCCGAATTCTCCCGGGCACGACTCCCGCGGATTTGATGCATAGAGTTAGCCGGTTGATTGATAATCCAGACATTGATATCGAAATTAAAGAAGCAACCTTTCCTCCTGCCCCAGCTTCGACAGATGGCCCTGGTTGGGTGTCAATCGCGGCTTCAGTCCGTGCGGTTTATCCAGAAGCTGTTGTAGTTCCCGGCATCTTTACTGCCGCAACAGATTCTCGCCATTTCCGCGACCTAGCTTCTGATGTTTACAGATTTTCCGGTGTTCGGCTGAAGATGGCCGATGTTAAAGGCGCTCACGGCACGGATGAACGCATTGGGGTAGCAAGCTATGCCGCGGCAGTGCGTATTTTGGCCGGTATTATCCGTCACGGATCGGGATGAAGGTAGCGGTTCCCCCTTTTTAGTTGTCAGTGGGATTTTGGCGGGATTTTTTTGTTAGCCCGCGTCTCTTCTTGTCGTCAATACGCTTTGCCTTGGAAGCTCGAGTTGGCCGAGTGGGGATTCTTTTTTTGGGCCTAACGCGTTGTGCAGCGATTCTTTTTAGAAGTCGTTTCCATGCTTCATCTCGGTTCTGTGCTTGGCTGCGCCTCTCAGTGGCCGTCACTGTGATACCAGTGGGTATGTGTTTGATCCTTACCCCAGTCTCGGTGCGATTCCTATGTTGGCCGCCTGGACCACTGGCACAGAAGAACGATTCCTCAACTTCTGCCGCCAGTAGCTCTTTCTGTTCATTAAGAGATTTGGGCATCCTTTCAGACTGACTATCCTTGACCTAGAATACCCGGCGACATGGTTGTAAACATTGCCATCATCGGTTCTGGACCCGCCGGTTACACCGCTGCTCTCTATGCATCGCGCGCTGGACTTGAGCCTCTACTCTTTGAGGGGTTGCAGCCGG
>DNPI01000170.1 GCA_003501525.1 Planctomycetota bacterium | reverse complement strand
CGTTCTACAAGAACCTTTGGATCGAGAAGCAGGAAAGGGGAGCTGCTCTGCGTAATGCGCAACTTGAGATGCTCAAGTACTACCGCGAGCAAGGATTAGATGGCCGCCCTTCTTCTTGGGGGGCGTTTGTTCTTGCTGGTATTTGGCGTTAGTTCGTTTAAGGAACGGCGCGTTCGGCATCCCGACCGATTACAGACATTTTGTGCTTCGCGCGTTGGTTATTGAGCCAGCGGTCACCCTGAACCCAGCCAGAGGGCTGCATGTTCTCTTCCCATGCAGCGAGTAAATCAAGTAATGCGGCAGCTTTTTCGGGGTTTTGTCCTGCCAAATTATTTTCCTCGCTAGGGTCAGAGGCGAGATCGAAAAGTAGCGGTTCGCGGAATGTCCCGTCTTTTTCTTGAATTCGAATAACCTTCCAATCTCCATCGCGAACAGCCGCCGCGACGTTTCGGCGCCAATAAAGTCTCTGGTGCGGGCGCCCAGCTTGGCCGTGTAAAAAGGGCCTTAAATCGACTCCGTCTAGACCTTCCTTGTCCTGGACCCCTGCTGCTGCCAATGCGGTTGGAGTAATGTCCATGCTTGTTACTGGGAGGTCATATTGAATCCCCGAAGGGAACCCTTTTGGCCAATGGGCAATGAAGGGGACGCGGTGACCGCCTTCCCATTTGCTGCCTTTCATTCCACGCCAAATGCCGTTATCTGAACTGTTGTTCGTTGCTCCACCGTTGTCAGAAAGGAATACCAGAAGGGTGTTTTCCAACATTCCGTTTCTCTGAAGGGCCTCAGTGACGGCAGCCACACCTTCGTCCATGGCAGTAACCATGGCTGCGTACTTGCGACGCTTGGTATCGGGGATACTTTCGGAGAAATGCTCAAGAAGGTCTTCTCGGGCGTGCATTGGCGTGTGTGGCGCGGTGTACGAAAGATATAAGAAGAAAGGCTTATTCTGATCTCGACTTTCGATGAGGCGAACTGCTTCTGCGGAAAAGAAATCCGTCAGATAACCCAGCTCGGCTTCAGGGACAACTTCGAGGTTGCGTTCTATGCGGGTGAGTTTGCCTTGCTTTTTCTCTAATTGAGGGAAGTAGGATCGCGCTCCTTTTAGAAGACCAGTGAATCTATCAAATCCAACATCCAAAGGATGTTGGCCTTCTTCCGAACCTAGGTGCCATTTCCCAACTCCAGCTGTTGCATAACCGGCATCTTGTAGGCGCGAAGCCAGTGTCCGGGCACCTCTAGCTAATCCTGTTCCACTTTCGGTGTAGATTAAATTACTTTCAAATCCCATTCTTTGTTGATGTGCGCCGGTAATAAGGCCCGCCCGTGACGGTGCACAAACCGCTGCGCTTACATGTCCGTCAGTAAAAACAACACCCTGTGCAGCTAAGGCGTCGAGTGCGGGAGTATCGAAATCGGCACACCCTGTGAAGCCTAGGTCGTTGTATCCGAGGTCATCAGCCAGGATTACAACGACATGGGGTGGGGGAGCATCTTCGTTATTTCCAGCGTGACAGCTGGCAAACAGTGCTAGAGAAAGAAAGACACCACTTCGTTTAGATGTCATCAATCAACCAATAACCATGGCGAGGTGATTGGTAAGAGCTCCTAGAGTCAAATCACCTGCGTGGAACCAAACGGACATGCCAGCGGCGCTAGCGGGTACATTTGCGCCCATCGAAGCTCGACCAGTACTGTCGACGGTAAGAGCGAACTTCGTGTATGGAGGTGTAAGGAAAACATCTCCAAAGGGAGTCCAGATAGGGCCTCCGCCACGAAGAGAATAGGCAAGAACTGCAGCCCCTCCGGGAGAGCAGTTACTAAGGTTGAAATTTGCTGTTTGGCCGGCAACTAAATTTGTGATTTCTAGTGTGGGTTGCGAGTCCTTGAGATGAAATCCCATATCCACTACACCAGTGTCAGTTAAGTGATCAGTCCTTGTGGTCCCGAAGGCGGCGATAGTCGGGTCACCGGCATCTACGCAGGGGCTATCCACCATTTGGCCTGCAGCGGTTTGCGAAAGATAAACATCTCCCCAGGATCCGTTGACAATGAGTGGGTCTTGGTCAATGCACCCAGTCCCAAACCAAGCGTAGGTGGAGGCATTTTGGACACATGAATATGTGAAATCGAGCGTTGTGTCGGCTCCAAATGTGACATTGCCAGGGTAATTGCCATAGACGATGCAATTTGTGGCTGTGATTGAAGATGGCCCGGTTGAAACCTTGATGCCACCGCCGTTTCCAGCTGCTTCGTTATCACGCACGGTGACATTGACGAGCACAGGGAAGCACTCCCAAATATTCATCCCTCCACCGTGGTAGTAGGTTGTTTCATTTCCTTGGATGAGAACGTTTTCAAATAAGGCCGTACTTCCTCCGCGCATGCTTACGCCGCCGGCTCCTCCGACTCCGACATTACCGGTAATGATGCAATTGCGAATGGTTGGAGAAGAAGGGACAAGGTTTACATCCTCTTCGATATTGATTCCGCCGCCGTCCCATCGGCTACCGTTAGTGATAGTGAAACCATCGAGAACGGAAGCTGCTGTTTCCCCATTTACGAAGTTGAAAACGGTGTCGGATGCCCCGCCATCAACAATCGTGCTGGTCGGCCCGTCCTCGCTCATTACTGTCACGGCTTTGCCTAAAAACTGGATACCGCTTTCGGGCCAAGTGCCGGCGCGGACAATTACAGTGTCCCCAGATTGGGCGCTGTAAAGAGCAGATTGGATTGTTGGTTCGTCGTCGGGGACGTAAATCGTGCTCTGCAAGAGGAGGGTGAGGAGGGGAATCATCGTTACCAAACCTAACTGATTTTCTGTTTTTTGTGACTTCCCGTCTGAAAACCTGAGGTTATCCTGACTCCATGAGCACACTTGACCAAAGGGTAAGCACACAGCCAACGAAGGCCTTGGAGGCCTTTGAGAATCCTCGGCCAGGTGCGACGTATCTCGTTGAGTGTGCGACGAGGGAGTTCACATGCCTCTGTCCCTTGACAGGACAGCCTGACTTCGCGCGAATTTCTCTTCGCTATGTGCCTGATTCGAAGTGCGTCGAACTGAAGTCGTTCAAGCTTTATCTATGGTCTTACCGGGAAGAGGGAGTATTTCACGAGGATGTAGTTAATCGAATGCTCGCAGATCTTGTTGCAATCCTTGACCCAATTTGGATTGAAGTGCGGGGTGATTTTGAAACTCGTGGAGGAATCGCCACAGCCGTTTCCGCGCGGCATGGTGTTAAGCCGGATACTTTGGAAGATGTTGATTTGCTCGACTTTTAAGGAGTAGAACTTTCCACAATCCTTAGCGCGCTCACGGCGTATGCGGTGCAGAGAATTGGATTCCCTTCCCACCACCGAGGGGCGTCATTGTTTACCCAAGATCCATCTTCTTGTTGCATAGAAACTAGCTGTGCACCAAGTTCTGCTCGCCAATCATGTTCGACTCCGTTGGGAGTGTTTAGGGTTGTTAACTTGGCTGTTGATAGTGCTTCGGCGAGGGTGAGGTAGTAGTAGTACAGGCCTTGGAATCCCGCCCTAGGGTCGCGCAAAGTGTCAAATCCTGGGTTTACTTCAAGCGTCCAGTGGCTCGAAACCCAATCCACGCCCGCCTCTACTCGAGGGTCTTCCTTGGAGAGTCCGGCGAGGACATAACATTTCAACAGTGCATAGCTCATAGAGCCGTAGCTGCGCGGAACCCTTGTCCCATCGACTCGATTCTTCCAGCCAGCGGGTGAGTTGCCGGGATAGTACACGCCGCCTCCGTCATTGCCGGCTTGGACGGGCGCGGGATTGTCTCGGTCTTGGAAGGTCTCTGGATTGCTCTCGCTGCGATTTTGGCATCGCTGGAGAAAGACCAAAGCGCGAGAAAAGGCGGGATCGCTTTTCTTTGCTCCAGATTCATCTAACGCTTGTAGTGCGTATTGAAGGTTGGATAAATCTGGCCGAAGATCGTTTCCATAGCCAATCCCTCCGTAAAACTTGTCCGCCTCGCTGTATCCCTCCCCTTCGTCTAGTTGAGTTCCAGATAGAAAGGAGGCAGCGTTGGCGAGAGCTTGTGCATCTTGTTCTCTACCACCTGTGGCCAAAGCGCCTACTGCGGCGGAAGTGACGTAGACCGGGAGTCTGCCACCGTGAATGCTGCCATCTGAATTTTGTAGCCCCACAAGGAAATCGAGAGCGGGGATTGCTTGCGCCCTTACCTCTGCTCGAGAGGATCCGAGGAGTGCTTTTGCGGCGAGAGCGGTAATTCCTGGCTCCGGGCCGAACGGTGGGACTTCCCAGAGGCCTGATTTGCTTTGTGCTGCCAGCAGGAAATCTTCTGCCGCAGTGAGCACTTCAGTTAAGTCGCCAATCTTAGAGGGCGGGCTCAACTGAGTGCGCCATGCGACTGCTGCGCGAGCAGCTTCACGAGCTCGTTTTTGGATCGAGTCTTCACGGCTTAATCTGCTGAGAATTGTTACTGCGGAGGAATCAGATGGGTTAAGGCCTGCTGCGCGGGCGAGGTCTCCGTGGGATAGGGGAGGAGTGCCAGCTAAATCGCGGGACAACTTGGTCCAGCTCTCGACACCTGTTTCTCGCAAGGCGAGCGCCAGAAGCGGGGCCATTCGGGGGTTCCCCTTGGCCTCTTCAGAGTTTCTAGCTAGAAAAGCCGCAGCGTTTCGAATAAAAGGGCCATCTTCAGCCCTATATGATCGAGGGCAAAGTGTCATAGCAATCAAAACATGAGCTGTGCTAGAAACGGAATCACCGTATGACCCATCTGGTGCTTGAGCTGTGCGAAGGGACGCTAGGTGCTCGTCAAAAAGGGCTTGGGCTGTTGGGCCTTGGCACGCAAGTAGGAGGAGTGAGGCAATCACGGGCACAGCCTAACGGAGGTTTTCAACTATGTTCACTCTCAGTACTACACTTTGGTCATGTATTTTGACTCTTTTCGTTTTGATAATGCTAGTTCTTTGTGTGTAAGGGGGGCATGGCGATGAGCGAACCTTCTTTTGTCCCGTATGAACCTTGGACGCCAGGAATCTCTTCTGAGCAAGCGGTTGTTGATTTTTACCAGTTGCTTTCTCGCCGGCGCAGCGTGCGAGAATTTTCAGATCAGCCCGTTTCACAGGAAACCATCGAAGGACTAGTTAGGTGTGCGACGACGGCTCCGAGTGGAGCAAATAAGCAGCCTTGGCATTTTGTTTGCATTCAAGATGCAGGAACAAAACATAAAATCCGAGAAGCTGCAGAAATTGCGGAAAAGGATTTCTATGAGAACCGTGCACCCCAGTCTTGGCTCGATGCTTTAGCGCCCCTAGGTACCGATGAGAACAAACCTTATTTGGAGGTTGCTCCATGGGTGGTTGTGGTTTTCAAATTGGCTACGGAGGAGGACGGGGCCGCGGTTTATTACGCCGAAGAATCAGTAGGAATTGCAGTAGGCATGTTTTTGGCTGCTGCTCAAGCTGCAGGATTGGCCACTCTCACCCATACCCCAAGTCCGATGCGCTTCTTGAGCGAGATATTGGGTCGCCCAGAAAATGAACGGGCTTGGTGCGTAATCCCTGTCGGCTGGCCAGCCAAGGGATGTGCAGTGCCGGAACATGCCTTCACCAGGAAGCCAATGGATGAAGTGATGGCGGTTGTCTAAATTCAGTCAGAACTAGCGATTTCTTCTACGAGATAA
>DNPI01000187.1:3762-10099 GCA_003501525.1 Planctomycetota bacterium | reverse complement strand
AACACAACGCGACCCAACTTCCTCGTCAGAAGGGCATTGGTAGCAAGAGTCGTTCCATGCACTAATTCGAATTGCTCCGCTTTTTTTTGTCTCGACGAACCGTCGCTGGGCGCAGCTAGCAAAGCCGCGCCATCCAGAATTGCTTTCTCCGGTTTCCTTGGGGTCGAAGGACTCTTGTGCACGCTCCAGCCCCCCTTCCCATCAGCCACAACCGCGTCAGTAAAAGTCCCCCCGGTGTCAACGCCGACACGAGGTCCTTTCAAGACGGAAAAGCGATGGCGCAGTTTTCAAGGCGAGCACCCGCCCCATCGGCGACCGCAAATTTCGGCTTGCCAAACATCGAGGCTGACCCGTACAAGCCATCTTTACGAACGGCATAGAAAGTTAAGCCAAATGAAGGGCGGTCGTCTTCCCAAAGAGCGGGTTGCCACTTAGATCCTTTATAAGCCTGTTCGCCAACTCGCCGCAGTGCATGCAAACAAGCTTCTTCGGGGGTATCCCCAGCACGCATTCTTTCGACAACTAACCATGAACCCCCTGAAAGGATGGCAGCTTCACCACGACCTGTAGCTCCAGCCGAACCTATTCCATCATCACAGTAAAGTCCGCAACCAATAAGAGGAGAATCGCCAATTCGGCCTGGAATTTTGAAGGCAAGCCCACTCGTGGTCGTGCAACAGCCCAAGCTCCCTTCTGGGCTCAAGGCCGAACAGTGAATTGTCCCCCAAGGACGAGCTTCTCCTTGCAGTGCTGAATCAACGGGCTCCTTATCGTCGAGCGGCCACAGGCGGTCATCATCAGTCCTACGGGATCGCCACTTAAGCCAAATTTTGCGTGTACTTTCCGTGAGTAAATCGGTGGCCTCGAAACCATGATCCAACGCAAAGCGGCGCGCTCCATCAGCCACTAAATTCACATGGTCAGTGCGATCCATCACCAACTCAGCAACCTGCGCAGGATGAAGTATGTCCTGAATAGCAGCCACTGAACCAGCATTATGTGTTGGACCATCCATACAGGCTGCGTCCAAAGTTACCTTTCCATCTTCATCAGGAAGTCCACCTAAGCCCACTGACCTATCAGCAGGATCCGCCTCGACAATCCCCACGCCTTCTACCGCTGCGCTCACGGGGCGAAGATTGTCCTCAGTCATACGCTGAACAGCATGAGTTACTGTTGCCAAACCATTGGCCGAGGAAATAGCAACCGGACTGCCAGCAGAGCGAAAATTAGGAACAGCAGAAGACGGAAAGGCACCAGCTGCTAGACCTGCACCAGCACATTTAATGAGACCACGTCGGGAAATAACAGGGGAAGACATATGCGCAAGATACACGCGCCCTGAAAGGTTGCCCCGCCGACTATGAAAGGGGATGGAGGGAATCGCACCAAAGCGACCCCGAATTCACAACCAGCAGGACTCTTCTGAGACGAGGGGATCCAGCTGAAGTTCCCTCTTTTCCGCCCTTCGCCTATTGCTGCAAAATGCCCGACCAAAAGATTCGGGCACGGTGGGAATAGGGCCGGAAGGTAAAACGACTCACCATGGCTTGAACAACTTGTCCTTCAGTTAACACCAATCCGGAGTCATGGAACCATTCTATATCCATGCCCTTTTTGAGATAGACGGTATCCCCCGTATTTGAGTCGAAAACTCTTAAAACGCCCTCTTCAACGGTGTGCCCGCCTGGATGATTGCCGGCGGCTCTCTCGTCAGTCCAGATTTCCCTTAAGACAAATTCCCACCCAGCAGGCACCTCATAAAGATTGTGCCAAGTCCAATCACCAACATCTGCAAATCCGCTCAATGTCTTCGCATGAGAGGAAGCGAATGTGAAAGGAGTCGGGTTTGCCTGAGAGCTCTGGTTGCCAAGCAATAAGCCTAAAACAAGAGCGACGGCACAAACCAACGCCGCAGTAGAAGAGGAAAGGTTCAAAGGAAGAGGATGATCAGCACGAACGAAAAGGGGAGTGTAATCGAGATAACTATCGGCACTACCCAAAACATTGACTACTACTGCTGAGTGTTGTAATTCGGCCGAAAACTATTCCGCCAAGTCAAGCTGTCAAGGCGTTAAGAACTTTTCGACGCTCTGCAGAGATTTCCCTGTCAACTGTCATAACAGCTCCGCGTAAAACTTCTCGCCAAGGAGAAGGACCTAGTGCGACGATTTTCGGCACACTCCGAAGAACAAGGTCGCGCACAGTAGCAGCGTTCTTCTGAGCTACGGCCACCACAGCCTCTACATCCACTTCATCGTGGTCAGGATGCCAACAGTCGTAGTCAGTAACCATGGCGATACAGGCGAAAGCCATCCCGGCCTCACGCGCTAGACGGGCTTCGGTAGCTTGAGTCATCCCCACCACAGTGGCACCCATGCTACGGTAAAGCTCGCTCTCTGCTCGAGTGGAGAACTGGGGCCCTTCGATACAAAGGTAGGTCCCGCCGAAATGAACCTTGACAGCGAGTTTTTCAGCGACTGCACCAATTACATCGGCAGTAGCAGAACAGACCGGGTCTCCAAAGGGAACATGGGCAGCAATTCCTTCTCCAAAAAAAGTCGTGCCTCGACGTAGACTTCGATCAACAAACTGATCCACCAAAACGAAATCGCCTGGAGCGCAATCTTCAGCAAGAGACCCTACAGCACTAACCGACAGCACACGCTGAACCCCAAGCGCTCGTAATGCAAAAAGATTGGCTCGGTAAGGTACCTCCGAGGGTGTGTAAATATGATTCCGGCCATGACGCGGCAAAAAGGCAACGCCCACGCCATTCAGCTTACCCAGCAAAATGGTGTCAGACGGTTTCCCAAATGGCGTCTCCGGGAAGTGCTCTTGAATTTCCTCGAGACCTTCCAGTCCGTAGACTCCGCTACCGCCGAGAACCGCGAGAGGGACCTGATTTCCCATAATCTTTCCTGAATTTAGTATTGCCTGATTTCCGGCGAGGGGGACCATCAAATTTACGACGAGAAGGCCGCCTGCTTCCCCCGCCACGAGAGTCTGAAACATTCTCGCGTGAAGGCCGCCTGTTTCCCCCGCCACGAGAATCTGAAACATTCTCGCGTGAAGAGCGCTGATATTTCCGCCGAGGAGGCCTTTGAATATTGCCTTCCTTATCCGGCCAAGGCAAAAGATGCCGAGAAACGAAGAACCGGGGGACAGGTGATTCCGGATCATCGGGCTTAGCAAGTCGCTTACATACCAGAGTGGCATAGTGCCCACGAGGCAGTGTGAATCGAAGACGCATCTTTTGGCTCTGCCTGTGCATCTCATCACGCTCGGCAGGTGCCGCCCGCAGATGAAGCGGCTCCATCAAGAATGATCTAGATTCGGCAAGAGGGCGGAAGCCAGCCAGGTCGAGGGATAAAAACTCTTTCTCACTAATTTTCTCACTGCGTAGAACTGCGCCGTACAGCCTCTTTGCCTCTGCATTCAACGGTTCCCCTACGCCGAGGAGGGGAAGTTCAAGAGAAGCCAAACTCTTACGAGCATCTGCATCTAATTCTTCCCACACAGGTAACGAGCCAGCATCGCCTGGCAGCCACCAAACGTCATCCCCACAAGCAGCTTTTACCGCGAGACCTGCTGCACGGTTCCAAAGATGCGATTGAAAGGCAAATAAATGCATTGTTCGTTCACGAGAACTGACTCCGATATGAAGCGCTCCAGAAAAATCCGCCGGTTCCTGCACCAAATGGCGGAATGCACTCGATCCTCGCCGACCTCGACAAAACTCAGCAAGAGCCTTCCAATCACCCCAACGCCTATTAATGCCAGCTTTAAAACCCTCAATAACATCACTCCCATAAGGAGAGGGAGCAGCCAGAAGAGATTTCAAGGCCTTCTCATAATTGCCTCTAATTAAATCACGAACAATAAATCCTTGGCCATGGCGCAAACAACCAAACCGCTGGTCATCAAAATAATTAGGCAGGCCATGGGCTTTAACCTGAGCCAAGTTGATGCGAAGTCTTCGCATGTCATCTCCCGTAAGGTCACGAAGGACTATCTCAAAGGAGTTGCCATCACTGTCGGTAGTCTCTAGCGGCCTTGGGGACTTGCCTATAGTCCGTAAAGTCAACTGGTGATCCTTGAAATCGACTTTCTTCCCACCTTCTACTGCCAAGAACTGACCTGTAATACCGTCTTTATCCTTTAGGCCAGCAAAAGAAACAGCGGAAGGCTCAACGCCAGCTTCCTGGGCCAAAATTGCTATTGCCTCGGGCGTTGTCAGCCCGCGCTTGGTCGCGCGGTAGACGTGAAAAGAGCCCTTGCCGAGGAGGCTCTCATCAAGGATTTCGAAAACACGAAAATCGTTTTGAACGCGCTTAATGCGCATGATTATTCCATTATGCAGAAGAAAGAATTGCTTCCCCAAAGGGGAGTAGGCAATCCGGAACCCAGGATTCTACACGCTCTTGACCCGCCAGCGGCGCATCTGCTTTATCGCCAGAGAAAAATCAGCCGGCCAAGGAGCTTCCACAGCAATGGTGGCTCCGTCTAATCCATTCCACTCCAAACGGGCCGCATGCAAAGTAGTCCGTGTTATCAGCGGCTTCTCTTCCCGACCTTTCTTCGGTCTGTAACCTCGCTTCATCTTCGAGAGACGCAAATCTGAACCGCCGCCATAGGCAGAATCGACTGCCAAAGGGTGTCCAATACTCGCAAGATGTACACGGATTTGGTGCGTGCGCCCGGTCTTTGGCATCACCTTGAGAAGGGTAAATCCACGGAAAATTTCGAGCGGCTCATAAACAGTCAGCGAAGCCTTTCCCCCCTTAGCAACTCCAATCATCCGCCCCTCCTGACGCGGGTCGGGAGTCAACGCAAGATTTACCTCTCCTGCATCGCGAACTTCGCCCAAAACCAAAGCGTGGTAAGTCTTGCGGACCTCTCCCCGCTCAAAGAGTCCTCTAGCATGCCGCTCTGCTTCAAGGTTAAGAGCGTAGAGAACGACTCCACTGGTACCGATATCGAGTCGATGCAAACCACGAGGACGCCGTGTTATGGCTCCATCTTCCCGCTTGGCATCTTCCGCCCAAGACAAAAGAGTCCCAGAAAGATGCAAAGGATGTTCACCCCAACGTGAAGGCTCTACTGGAATACCTGCTGGCTTATCTACGGCAACGAAATCTGTATCTTCATGAAGCAATGCCACAGGCAAATTCCCTGGATTAGGCGCATCCAATTCCTGGGGCTCGACATCAATCAGAATGACCTGCCCCTCGCCGACTCGGGCCCCCGGAAGCACGCGAATCCCATCTAGAGTAATACGCCCGTCGCGAACCATCCGGCGTAATCGCCCCTTCCCAATGCGTGGATAATGAAGAGCAAGAAACTCGTCGAGCGGTTGGCCAGCGAGGTCAGCAGGAACGATGAGGGGCGTATTCAATCTGCGTCCGATTCCAAAACTCGAAGGTCCGGCAAATTTCGGAACTGCCCAGCAAAATCAAGCCCACAACCAACAAGGAAAAGGTCTTCTTCGATAGTTAATACACAATCATCGGCTTCTATCGCGACAGAACGCCGAACTGTTTTATCTACAAGAACCACACACAGGACCTCTTTTGCCTCCATTTCTTCCAGCATGATGCGGCGGGCTTCCTGAAGGGTACGGCCTGTATCGAGAATGTCATCAAGAAGAAGGACTGTCCGCCCCTTAATGCTCTCCGGATGGGGCAACCAGTCCGCTTTAGGACGTTTTTGGGGTGAAGTTGCGTCTCCGTAGGTGCCAATGCGAATGAAATCCATGACCAACCCCACGGGAAGACGGCGCACGAGATCGGCAGCGAAAAACATTCCACCACCGAGAATCGGCACCGCTGTGACCTCCTTGTTCTCAAGCCGTTTGTGCAGCCGCTCAGCAAGATTGCCAAGACCATCGGCCAAAGCCTGCTGCTCCAAGAGGACACGGGAACGAGGAAGAGACACCCGAACATTCTAGACTTCACAGCGTGGCTGCTGGAATCCTCCTTTCCTTATTCTCCTCTTCTGTAATCGGAGACAGCATCATGCTTGCCTCCGAGAGAGGGCACCCACTCTCAATGGCTTGGCTGCAAGTGCAGTTTGCGGATGACGCCGTAACACTCGAATACAGAGTTCAAGCCCTGACAGTGATAGACATTCCAGGCCTTGGGGCTGACCTCAATCGAGATCGAATTCTCTCCGGCGCGGAAGCGTCAATGATTTGGCCGGAACTCAAGGAGGCGCTCGAAGGGGCGCTCATTCTGGAATTTGACGATTTAACTTGGGCCCCGGAGTTCACAGATTTCGCCATGGATGATGGCGGGAATCATCTTCTTCTGCGCACTAAACGAGATATACCCGCCAC
>DNPI01000187.1:0-3448 GCA_003501525.1 Planctomycetota bacterium | reverse complement strand
ACGAGATATACCCGCCACACCTAAATCTCTCAGAATTACATCTCATCACTTCTACGACGAGGGGAACCCCTCCCACAGACTCCACATCACGGTCCAGGGCATGGGAGGCGGAGAGCTTTTCTATCTACTTGACCGCAATATCCTCACAGCTACATTTCCTCCGCCACCAGGAGACGCAGGCGCTGGGTTGCACTACGCCGGCCGCCCATGGGCAGCAATAGTGGATTATGGGCAACTTGGATTCGAACATGTCCTGGAGGGCATTGACCATCTAGCATTCCTCCTTGCGTTGTTATTTGGAATAGCCAGCTTAAGAGCCTTAGTGGTGACCGTGACCGCCTTCACCATTGCTCATTCCGCAACCCTTGCCATTGCTTCTCTTGGAATTCTTAACCTGCCTCGAGACTTCGTTGAACCCATTATTGCTATTAGTGTCCTGCTAGTCCTGTGGAGACACCTCACTAAAGGAGCAGATGCATCTATGGCTTGGGTGCCAGCCTTTGCCTTCGGTCTTTTCCATGGTTTCGGCTTTGCAGGAGCACTAGGAGAAATCGGCTTACCAACAGGAATGCAAGGAGCGGCACTCGTGGGATTCAATTTAGGGGTCGAAGCTGGCCAACTTGCCTTCCTATTACCAATAGCCCTAGGAGTAGGAATTGTCACCTCCAACATAAAAGCTGAGCAGAAGCAAAACTTTCGGCTCCAGGCAGGATCAATAATCGGAGCAATATCACTGCATTTGGTTGGGACAACCCTGGCAAACATACTGCCGGGGGTAAACAGCCTGCTAACAGAGTGGCAGCCCATCCCAGGAGCAATTGTGGCAAGCGCTGCAGTCGCCATATACCTCTTACGCTACGGAGGACTGCAAATGAAGGCCTTGCTTCAAGCTTTAAGGATGTCGTTGCTCCTCGCGATTCTATTTGCCGCCGGGAAAGCCCTTGGCGCTCGGTAATGGGCAAAAGAGCTGAGGTTAACTAGGAATAACGGGAATACGCAAAAAGGATAACCTGGACGCCATGGAGAGAACCGAGGTACGCCTAAGTCGACTAATACTAGTGGATAATGCTGAGCCCCAATACCTACAACTAGAAGAGGTCGCCCCAACCAACGAACGGCGCAAGTTGACAATGGTTATTGGAGCTAGCGAAGCCGAAGAAATTCAACGGTGTATGCAAAAAATAGACACTCCTCGACCATTAACGCACGAACT
This sequence comes from Planctomycetota bacterium, assembly GCA_003501525.1. GTDB lineage: Bacteria > Planctomycetota > UBA1135 > UBA1135 > UBA1135 > UBA1135. The sequence continues at coordinate 2,235 of DNPI01000187.1, read as the reverse complement.
TGCTTTTTCTCTTGTGCAAGGGCTCGGAGGCGAGCTAAGAGAAGCAGTAATTCACAATCTGGATGAAGGAACTTATTTTGCACAACTGTACCTAGAAAAAGCGGGTGAGAATTATGCTGTCGACTGCCGCCCAAGTGATGCCGTTGCTCTTACCCTAAGAGGGGCTGCTCCGATTTATGTCACCGAAGACGTTTGGAGCGCGACTGCCAACGACGACTAAACTGCCTGCATAGGAGAGGTGCCGGAGTGGCCGAACGGGCCGGTTTTGAAAACCGGTGACCTTCACGGGTCCGTGGGTTCGAATCCCACCCTCTCCGCCAGTCGAGTTAGTAGCCCCGCTGTTGAGACAGGGGTAGACTTTCCGCCCCTTAAAAGGAGAGGTGGCAGAGTGGCCGAATGCGGCAGCTTGCTAAGCTGTTGAGCCGGGCTTCCGGCTCCGAGGGTTCGAATCCCTCCCTCTCCGCCAGCCGTATCTCTTGCCCGTTCTCCAACCATCCGGACTTCGAGGCCGAAACGTTCTTGTCCTCGGCTTGGGCTCCTTCGGAGGAGGTGTTGGGGCGGCGCGCCACCTAACCAAAGTCGGGGCGAGAGTAACTGCCACCGATTTGCGAACAGCCACAGCATTTGGCTCTGAAATCGCAGAGCTCAATGATTGTGGCGTAAAGCTTCTACTAGGCGGACATTCCACAGAAATGTTCCGGGAAGCTGAGATCGTTGTCGTTAACCCCGCAGTCGCCCCTTCGAACCCTTGGCTTGAGGTGGCTCGCGAATTCGGATGCAAACTTACGACAGAAGTCTCTCTGGCTCTCGCTACGCTCGAAAATAATGCTTCTCTAGTGGTGACTGGTACACATGGAAAATCGACTTGCGCCTCGTTTGCCGCTCACCTGCTTAACGGGCTCCCGGGCAGAACCCTTCTCGCCGGAAATCTTGGTGGATCTCTGCTGGAAGCTGCAAGCACACTCAACCCAGGCGACCGTCTAGTACTCGAACTTTCCTCTTTCCAACTACACCGATTGGAAGCCCCGCCCGCTTGGCCGCAAGTGGCCATTCTCACCGTCCAGGGTGAAGATCACCTTGATTGGCACAAAAGCTATGACGCTTACGCCAGCGCGAAACTCCGTTTACTCGAACAGCAAGCACAGGATCAACTGTCCCTGAGCACTTACAAAGAGCTAGGCTCCAATACTTGGAAAAAGACCTCACGGGGAAGGTCGGAGGAATTGAAACCAGGATTCCTAAAAAACCTTGGGCTTGAACAGCTGCCCTCGTCTTTGGACTTCCCCTGGCTGCGCCCTCTCGCACGTCTGGCTATACGCGGAGTTCAGGAGATGGGCGTATCAGATGAACATATCGCCAACCAAGCAAGCAACTGGCCCGGCCTACCTCACAGAATGGAGACACACCTATATCCAAGGGAAGTCAAAATCGTGGACAACGGAATAGCCACTCATCCAGAGCCGACCATTAAAGCTCTCGGAGCACTAACGAACACGGAGCAGCAAATCGTCCTGCTTGCTGGCGGAAAAGACAAAGGGCTCCCCCTTACAAAACTCGCGGCAGCAGCTCAATATTGCACAGAAATACATTTGCATGGCCAAGGCGGTGAGCGCTTAGCGAACACCCTTAACGAAAATGCATCCCATAAAAGACCTCAACCCGAGATCATTCTTCACGCCAATACTCAAAAAGCAATGAGAGCAGCTATACAAACTGTTCAACCTAAAGGGACCCTCCTTTTTTCCCCCTCATTTTCTTCCTTTGATGAGTTCCAAAATTTTTCGGAACGAGCAGATTTATTCCAAAATTTAGTAAATATTGCCTTCAAAAAATAATTGTCTCGTGACAACATGCTCTCTCCGTACTAAAAGAGAGTAAAGAATGCGCTGCCAAGCCTGCCAGAAAAACCCGGCTACTGTACACCAAGTAGTCGCCGAATACGGCCCTGAAGGAAATCAGGAAGTCCGTAAAGTGCACCTGTGTGGATTCTGTGCGAAGGCGGAGGGGTTCCCTGTACCTGCAGAACCAGACTTCCCCGAAATGATTGGGATGTTAGGCAAGGCGCTACTTAACCAAGCATCAGCCACAATAGACCCTGGAACTGCTTGTCCAGCCTGCGGCTGGACTCTTCGCGATTTTCAACAAACAAGCCGCTTTGGCTGCCCCGAGGACTACGAGTTCTTCGGTAAATATATCGAAGAAGTACTTGAGCAAATCCACGGGCAAACGGAACAT
>DNPI01000188.1 GCA_003501525.1 Planctomycetota bacterium | reverse complement strand
ATCGTAGAAGTAGGTGACCGCGATGGCTTGCCCTGGCGGACGATTTGCGGGCAAGTCGAGGACTGTAGCGGCAATCCTCTGCACCTCCTCCGGGTTTTCTCCGTCTCCTTGTGTGACGGTAACAGTTGCTTCTGTCGAATTAGAATCCTCGTCGACAGTGAAGAATGTTTCTTTTACTTCACAAGGTATTGAGGTGTTCGCTGGAATAAGGACTTGATTAACCATGCCTCCGGCCGCGTTTGCGGGTCCTTCTCGGACGAGGACGCCGTAAGAGTGAGCTGTAACCTCTTGCAAGGACTCCATCTCTCCAGCTGATTTCCCGCCCAGCATCCATGCGCGTACGGCAGCGCCTTGAGCGACGGCTTCATCAGGGCTAATGCTGCTTAGGGGGTCTAGATGCGGAAAAATTTCCTTGAGCAATCCAGGGCACGCAGGGATGCGGGTTGAACCCCCTACGAGGAGGAGAGTGGAAATATCTTCCGGTTTCACCTCGGCATCGTGAAGCACTTGCCGGGTTAAGGCTTTAGTGCGCCCAAGGTAGGGATGAATGAGAGATTCAAATTCGGCCCTGCTTACAACAACATCATGGCGTTCACCTTCAAAGCGCGCAGTGGCGATTGCCTCCTCGAGTCGCGATAGCTTTTTCTTTGTTTCTTCTGCCTCAATAAGCAAGTCTTGCCAGTCGGCTTGCTGTGCGGGATCTTCGGGGTCGGGGCTTAATCCGTGAACTTCTTCAAATCGCGTTGCAATATGCTCAGCGAGGAAAAGGTCAAAGTCGTAGCCTCCGAGATGTGTGTCACCGCCATGTGCAAGCACTTCGAGCCCGGTCTCGTTGGCTGCAATGACAGAGACATCAAAAGTCCCTCCGCCGAGGTCATAAACCAAAAACTTTTCGCCGACTGCCCCGCCTAGGCCGAACGTTAATCCTGCGGCGGTAGGTTCGTTTACTAGGTGGGTGGCTTCAAGCCCAGCAATGCGTGCAGCATCTTCCGTAGCTTTTCGTTGAGGCTCATTGAAGTAAGCCGGAACGGTAATGGAAGCTTCCTTTATAGAAGTACCAAGATATTTTTCTGCATCAGCGATTAAGCGTCGCAGAATTGCAGCGCTAATTTCTTCAGGGCGAAAAGCACGGCCTCCTAGGGAGATAGGCGCTGGATTCCCCATATCTCTTTTGACCCACCTTTTGACGCGCTCAGGAGATCGCTTGGCTTGGCCTACTGCTACTTCTCCGACCATTAGAGATTCGTCAGGGGCGAAGAACACTGCGGAGGGAGTGAGGCGGTCACCTTCTGCGTTAGGGATTAGCTCCGATTTGCTTGCAGCTGGGTCATAGACAGCAATTGCTGAGAGTGTTGTCCCGAGGTCTATCCCTATGGCAGGTTGATTTGTAATAGGCATTGCAAATTCAGTTCAGAGTTTCGATTTGAGCGGGTCTTAGGACAATCCTTCTATCTCCCTCCATGCGGAAGAAAGCGGGTCTACGAACCACTTGGTTAGAAGGGGGGTCCGATTCAATACGCGGCCGCTGCGCGACGACTTGGGAGAGGCTGAAATCTTCCGGATCCGGATCTTCGTCAATTTGAATTCCTTGGCTCATAAGAAATTCGTCAAGAGAGCGCAGCGTTGCAGATGCTCGAGCCCGCCCTCGTCCCTCTGGAGCTTCCTCGAGAAGCGAGGCAATGCGGTCTCTGTGAAGGAAAATTCCTTTTAAAAGGCGGTCAGCTCCCCTTTGTTCAGCTTGCTGTTCACGTGCGCTTTTGAGCCGGGCTATCTCCAAGTTTTGAGATTGAATGGTGTCAGCCTTGCGCTTGTCTTCATCGCGCAAGTGTCCCCATATTTGGTCCAATGAATCGGGAGAATCATTGCCAACGGTGGTTGGCTCGAGATGCTCTGGCGGCGGTTCGAGATTCGGTACTGGAAGTGCTTTTGCACCACCGGGCATAGCTGCTATCGAGGCCAGTCCAGCAGGTGTCCAGGGTTCAGGCAGCACCTGTACCCCGGGTAGAGAAAGAAGAGTTTCTGCGCCAGCTAGTCCACGCGATCCCGTAATAAGCAACACCCGCAGTCCGGGCCGAGTATTGGCGAGTTCAGCAAGCACTTGAAGTGCCGGCGCGGGCAGGCTGTCAGTCAAAATGACCATCCCTGCCAATGAGGGTTCGTGGAGTGCAGGTATCCAATCGGCAGGAGCACACCCCGTCGGCTCTAGCCGGACTGCCGGCCAGGCCGAAAGAATTGCTCGTCCGAGAGGAGAGTCTCCCTCCCCGCCTAAGAGCAAAACACGTGTACCTTCGGTTTCTTGAAACAAGGCCCTTGCGGCGATGCTATCTCTTGGGAGTGTCGGATTCCACAACCCAACGACATTTGCTTCCGCCGGGCGTTGCCTGGATGTTGGCTGCAGCGGCCTCGTTTGCGGTTATGGCGGCTTCCGCGCGCCTTCTCCCGAGTGTCGAGACCATGGACAAAATTTTGTGGAGGAGCTTTATATCTGTCGTTATTACTGGATTTGCTCTTTACAAAGCAGGGTCTGCCGCGCTCCCAAAGCGCCCTTTTCTTTTGCTGCAAAGAGCGGTGCTGGGGTTTGTTGGACTTGCTTTTTATTTTGAAGCGATAGAACGAGTCCCCCTGGGGATCGCTGTCACTCTCTACAACACAACGCCCCTCTTTGCGGCTGTCATAGGAGGGATTGCCCTTGGTGAGAAATTGAAAGGCCAGCAGCTTGTCGGCCTTCTTTTGGGTTTAGTTGGAGTGGCTTTAGTGCAGGGATTTTCTCCTGATGGATCACAGGGTGGAGTCCTTTTCGCCCTTGGGTGCGCAGCTTTTTCTGCTGGGGCCTACTGCACAGTGCGAATTCTTACTGCGAGCGAGCATCCGATGACAATTGTCATGTGTTTCCCACTTATTGCTATCCCTTTGGCCTATTGCTTGGGCGCGGGGTCACGCTTTCCTGTTGCCGAAGAGTGGCCTTGGCTTTTGGTCCTAGGATTAGCGACGCAGTCAGGTCAAGTTTGCCTCACGCACGCTCTGAGTCATTTAACAGCTTCCCGCGCAACTCAAATAGGTTTCACAGGGGTAGTTTTTGCAATGCTCTTGGGCGTACCTTTGGGCGATGGCCTTCCGAGTGCTGCGGCGTTAGGCGGCGCAGCCTTTATTTTCCTTAGCCTCGGCTTGGCCGTTCCGCGCCGACTTCGACCTTGACTTCTGCGTTGTAATCCGGAACTCCGCCGCTTTTATCCACTCGCCCGTGTGGGATGAGAACATTGACTTCTGGCCAATGGCCCTGAAGGGTTCCCCGCGCGACTTCTGCCGGAAATGCGCGTCCTTTGAATTCTCCCGTTTTGCTGCGCAGAGTAATCAAGGAGTTGTGCACCACACCAAGTTCTTCTGCGTCCTTAGGGTTCATTAAAACATGGTCTCTTTCTGCCCCGGTTAAGGGGTCTCTGTTTTTTTGGACCATAGAGTTGAATTGTTTCCCGCGTCTAGTGGCCAAGAGGAAAACTCCAGCCTTTCTCTTTTTTCCAAGCTTTGGTGGTTGCGCGGGGACTAATCGGGCTTTTCCGTTCTCTGTTGGGAATTCCCGGTCTGTGCAGAGCATTGGGCCGCCCCATTGGAACTGGTCGCCTTGCTTCTTTAATTTTTCAATTCCGGAGTAGAAAGGGACGGCTTGCGCAATATCCGCGCGTACAGCTTCGGCGTTGGCGAGGCCGAGAATCTCTCCGCTGCCGGGAACGACGGCTTCCGCAAGCTGGACCAACATTTCCCACTCTGTGCGCGCTTCTCCTATGTTGTGACCGGGAATGTAAGGTGAAAAAATTACACGCCGCTCAGTTGTGGTTTCCGTTCCCCCGCCTTCCTGTTCATAACGAGTCCTCGCAGGTAGCAGGTAGACCGCTTCCTTTGCCGGCAGCAGCATGGGTTTAGTGACAACTATGTCCGAATGAATACGCAGGGGGATTCTTTTTAAGGCCCTTTCTATTCTCCCTGGATTGGGCATGGTCCCTAGGAAATCACCTCCGATGCAATACAAAGCATCAAGCTCGCCTCGCCCGGCTGCCTCTAGAGCTTCGACGGTGGTCATTCCAGGGCTTGAGGGGACAGGGAATTCCCACATTGCGGAGAAATCCTCAGCATTGCCGGGCTCGACGGGAAGTCCGCCGGGTAACGAGGTCGCGTAAGCCCCCATTTCGGCGCCCCCTTGCACTCCTGAGTGTCCGCGAATGGGCATCATTCCGCAGCCTGCTCGCCCTACAAATTCTTTCAGTAATCCGAGGTTCACAATTGCTGAGACAGTCTCGGCACCGTGCACATGTTGTGTGATGCCCATCGACCAGACAAATATTCCCTTGTCCGCGGCCTCTACTTCGGCGGCAAAATCTTCTATTTGTTCGCGAGTGGTCCCAGCGGCTTCGCAGAGGTCATCCATGTCTTGCTCTTCCAGCGCGGCCTTCCATTCCTCGAAGCCGTCTACGGCGTCTTTAATGAAATCTTTTTTCCAGGCCTCTCGCTCTAAAAGGATTTTGGCGGCGGCATTGAGAAAGGCGAGATCGCCGCCAACACGGACGAGAAAATCTTTGTCGCAAAGCTTGGTTCCGAAAAGAGCAGAGCGAGGGCTGGAAGGCACCCAATACCTTTTCATCCCGGGCTCACGGTAGGTGTTTACCTGAAGAATCCTTGCCCCTCTCTTTTTAGCTTCTTCCAAGTATTTCGTTGCTACAGGTTGGTCGTTGGCAGGGTTTGAGCCAAAGAACACGATTAGGTCTGATTCGTAGAAGTCTCGATATGAGCAGGTCGTTGCCGCGACACCGATGGTGTTCTTTAATCCAGACGTGCTTGGGGAGTGGCAGAGTCGGGCGGAGTTGTCGACGTGAGGTGAGCCCAGATAGCGCATAACTTTGCCAGCGGTGTAATACGTTTCGTTCGTAATCCCCCTGCTGGTTACATACATGGCAGTTTTGTCTGGATCCGCTTCCCTCCATCGAGCCCCAATATCTCTCCATAATTCATCCCAACTCATGCGGGTGAAGCCGGGTTCGCCGGGCAAGCGCCGCATCGGAAACGGAAGGCGGCCGAGTTCGCGCAGTTCTCTGCTCGTTAACCCTTGAAGGGGAGCGACATCTCCCAGGATTTTTGGGTCGAAGCCCGGCATTGTGTTGAGGCGCAACAGCTCAAGGCGCACCATGCACAGGTGGGTCCCCTCAATGGTCCAATCTTTAAGCCCGTTGGTCCCCAGAGCGCACCCGTCGCATACGCCGCGAGTTAACACCTTCCAGGCATACGGCAAATTGTCTCGGTTTTGCCAGATTATGCGGAGCATTTCACGGAAATGCCCGGGCTTGGTCTCTCCTAGGCCAAAGGGGACCAAAGAATGATTGAGGTCCCAAAATCCACGACGCTTTCGTGCCATCTAGCGGCAGGATATCTCCGAGGAGGCTATCCCTTTAGGAATAAGTAATAGAGGCGTCCCATCGAGAGCACGTGCCCGGCTCGAGCAACAGCTTCTGGCCCGACTCCAATAAAGACATCGCAGCGTCCTGCTGAGCGTATGGCGCCCCCTCGGTCCTGGTCGAGCGCGAAAAATCGCATTGGCCTTTGGACCAGTTTCCCTTCTGTGTTGTAGTCCGGAAGACGTACTTCGGCATATGCGAGAGCGGCTCTAGGGAATACATCTTTGTCGGTTGCTAGAGAATGTAGAGCCGTGACAGGTTGGCCTAAGCACCCAAATGGTCCTCCATCGGAAGCCTGAAAGAAGACGAATCTGGGATTTAGGGGCAGGATTTCATCTACAGCTTCCGGATTTGAAGCAAAGAATTCACGCATCCGAGCAAGAGACAGCTCCGATTTTTTAAGCAAGCCCTTATCGAGGAGCATCTTTCCGACGCTCTTGTATTCCTGTCCATTGGTTGCGGAATAGCCGATTTCCATTTGCGAGCCGTCGGGTAGCTCGATTAAAGCGGAGCCTTGGACTTGTGCGATATATGCATCGAATGCGTCGTCTAGCCAAAGGAGTTCAAGCCCTTTCAGGTGTCCACCGTCGTGCAATTCTCGGGTAGTCCAGTATGGAGCGAGTCCGCCGCCCGCTGTCCGCCTGCCAAGGATTGCTCCATCTTTGCCTTTGACCAAGTCCTCAGGCTTTTTGAAGAGGGGGTATTTAAAAACATCGGTGGGCTCAAGAGAGCCTTTGAGGATCGGGGTGCAGTATCCCGTGAACATGACCTCTCCTTCGTCACTACGTCCCCGGGCCATCCAAACCTCAAACTCTTCAGTGAGTGATTCCCGAAATGCTTCGGCATCGGTGGATTCTCGGACTAGATCTCCAAAGCGTTCTAGTGATTTGACCATCCGCTCATGCGTGATGGGTCCGTATGGGAAAAACTCTTCCGACGTGGGTTTAGCTAAATAGTCGAGGCTGTACTCCGTAGCAAGAGCGAGATCTTCTCGGTGCGCCCATCCGATGGAAAAATCAGGCCAAGGTGTTCCATCAGGGAGTGGCTCTAGACCGAGTTCGCCAGGTGGAAGCTCAATAGCAAAAGGGTCAACTTCTTCAACAACTGGAGCCGCGCAGGAGGCTAGCCCAGCGAGGGCCAGGACAGTGGCTGCCTGTTTCATCCCGTCAGGCTATTCCGAGGTTGATACCCAGTGCAAGCTTTCCTTGTTTTTTCCTGCTCGATATCGCGAAAATAGAGCAGGAGTAATGCGACTTCTCCTCGCGGCAACGCGTCCTATCAACATTCGAATTTTCACGAGTCATGGATTTCCAATACCAACGAGAACTAACAGGCGGCTCGAAGCTTTCGGTCTTTAGCGTTGAGAGCACAGTTCTTGCAGGTAACCCCCTTGGTGATCCTGCGAAACGGGCTCACCCGGTTCTCCTTCCTTCGGGAGGCGGAGAAGGGCTTCCGCTTGTTTGCGTTCTCGTGGGATATACCGGATTCGGGCACAAGGTCTTAAACAAGGGGTCGTTGTGGCAAGAAAACCTCCCTGAACGATTGGCGGGGTGGATGGAGTCAGGCGAAGTGCCTCCCGCAGTTTTTCTCTGGCCGTCTTGTGAAACTCGACTTGGCGGTTCGCAATACCTGAATTCTCCAGGAACAGGTCGTTATGAAGACATGCTGTTGGATGAGCTAATCCCTGCGGCCGAAGCGGAATGGGGCTGTGGCGGCCAAGGCCGCCGGATTGTGGTCGGTAAATCTAGCGGTGGCTATGGTGCTTTA
>DNPI01000240.1 GCA_003501525.1 Planctomycetota bacterium | reverse complement strand
GCCTCGTCCGCGTCCACCGCCGCCTCTGGGGCCAGTATCACGAGCCGCCTCGATAGCAGCTTCAAGCTCCTCTTCAGGAACTAAAGCGACCTTGCGACTAATGCGAATCTTCCCCGAGCGCTCGTCTACGTTGACTACAACAACTTCAATTTCATCTCCTTCTTTGCAGATGTCTTCAACAACACCAACGCGTTCGCTGTCAAGCTCAGAAATATGGCACATTCCCTCTTGCCCTCCACCTAAATCAACAAAGCACCCGAAGTCTTTCACGCTTGTCACTTCACCAGTGAAACGTTCTCCCACTTCTATCTTGCGCGTTTGCTGACGAATTCGCTCAATACACGCGTCGACTTGCTCTTCAGGGTTGCCCGAAACCTGCACAATGCCGGCTTCGTCATCAACAATGTTGACCGTAACCCCGAAAGTCTCCTGTAGATCACGGATATTGGCGCCTTTGGGTCCGATAAGGAATCCGATTTTATCCGTAGGGATTGTGACGGCTTTATTTGCGGGTGCGTACGGAGATAGCTTCTCGCGCGGCTCAGCGAGAGAATCAGCCATTCTGTCCAAAATATGCAAACGCCCGTCACGTGCCTGATCAAGAGCCGACTGAAGAACCTCGGGCTTAAGCCCTTTAACCTTAATATCCATCTGCAAGGCAGTAATGCCTTCGCGGGTACCTGCTACCTTGAAATCCATATCTCCGTGATGATCCTCCGAGCCCAAAATGTCAGACAAAATGGCATGGTTGTCACCATCGGCAATCATCCCCATTGCAATTCCGGCCACAGGAGCTTTTAGAGGGACACCCGCATCCATCATGGAGAGGCATCCACCGCAAACGGTTGCCATTGAGGATGAACCGTTCGACTCAGTAATGTCACTCACCACCCGTATCGTGTAAGGGAAAGCTTCGTATTCAGGCAGTATTGGCTTCAATGCCTTTTCTGCTAATACACCATGCCCCAACTCTCTCCGGGAAGTACCAAATAACTTTTTGGCCTCACCCGTGCAATAAGGAGGAAAATTATAATGAAGGAGAAAACGCGAGGTGATCTTCTCATGACGCAAGCCGTCCAGAAACTGCTCATCCTCTGAAGAACCCAGCGTCGTTGTCGCGATGGACTGAGTTTCTCCACGTGTAAAGAGCGTGGACCCATGCACTCGCGGAAGTAGACCCGTTTCAATCTCAATATCGCGAATCGTCGTGGTGTCGCGACCATCGACACGTTGACCTTCGAGAGTCATTTGCCTCTCTACTTCGTTAATCACGGCCTTTGCTGCCCGCTTCCAGCGAGCTGCCGATTCTTCGTCGCCCTCGTCCGCCTTCGCTTCAATAATTTCAGCGACCAAAGCATCAGCGGCGTCGTAGCGTTCAAATTTACCTTGAGTAAGAAGAACCTTCCGAATCGTAGAGTCATCCCATTGACTACGAATAGCATCTAATGCCTCCGTATCTTCAACCGGAGCTTCTACTTCGATTTTTTCAGAACCAACTTTCTCGCGAAGCTCGTCCATCATTTCGCAGATTTCGCGACAAATTTCGTGCCCAGCAGCTAGTGCCTTAGTTACTTCAGAATCTTCAAGGATTTGAGCTGCTGCTTCCACCATGCAAACGGCACCAGAAGTAGCAGAAAGGGTCATATCCAACTTATTGCGTTCGTCGGCGAGGACCGAATGAGTGGGATTAACCACAATGCTGCCATCAATCCACCCCAAACGGACAGCCGCCATCGGCCCCTCGAAAGGGATTTTGGAGATGTGCAAAGCCGCCATACCACCAATCATGGATAGGACTTCAGGCTCATTCTCCTGGTCATAGGAAAGCACTGCCGACATCACCTGAACTTCATTGCCATAGCCCGGGGTAAACATAGGCCGAACCGAACGATCCAGCATTCTCATTGCTAGCACTTCCTTGGTACTCGGACGAGCTTCGCGCTTAAAGAACCCCCCTGGGATTTTCCCAGCCGAGAATGTTTTCTCGCGGTAATCCACCGTCAGCGGAAAGAAAGGAAGGTCGCGAGGACCCCCATCAACCGCCGTGGACATAACCACGGTCTCTCCATATGAGACCAAGACACTGCCGTTCGCCTGCTTGGCAACCCAGCCACTTTCGATTGTTAATGTACGTCCACCAATTTCACGTGAAACTGACTGGACTTTTTCGTTTTTACTAATTGTCATTTTTCCGTATGCCGCTCCTCCTGAGCGGGCTTATATGTTTAATTTTCCGTTATATGCAGATTCACACAAACACTTAGTAGCGGAGCTCTAAACGCTCAGCCAAATCATGGTGGCGTTTCGCATCTCTACCTTGTAGGTAACGCATAAGTCGTCTTCGACGAGCAACGAGACCAAGAAGGCCTCGAGTTGTGCTTACATCTTTTTTGTGAGTTTTTAAATGCTCTGTCAGGTTCTCGATACGTCGGGTCAACACTGCGACCTGAACTTCCACAGAACCTGTATCACCCTGTGAACGGGCGTATTCCGCAATAATCTGCTGTTTTTCTTCTTGAGTGACGGACACTGAAACCTCCTGGGTCTCGTCTTTGGAACCTGGTTTAGGTTCCTACACCCAATTCCCAGAACGGAGGGATCCAGGAAAAGGGACGGGGCAGTATAGCGTTAGCGCCAAGAATCGCTTCCTCCACAAAAAGATTAGAGAGGAGGTGGTTCAGGAAAGCTCGCAAAGAGCACTTCGACAAGCTGCCCAATAAGAGCACTGTTGCGTTTTCGGGGGGTCATAGAGGAAAGCTGGGTTATCGACAACGCTCCCTTGAAATCTATACGAATCTGATGGAGAAGCTCGCCTTGAAGACCGTGCACAGCGAGAACACCTGACATTTGAAGGCGTCCCTTGCGCTCAATGTGCTTACCTTCCCATTCCAAAATTTGGAAAGAAAGAACAGCGGCCCCAGGAATGCGGACCTCCGAAGTGTTTCCCGAACCAACTCGGACCTGAATATCTACATATTCCCGCCCTAAAGGAGTGAAACCACGATCCATCAAAGCAGAAGTAAGGGTGGTGCGGAGAAAATCCGTTGGAACCCTTCGCCGATTGGTCGCATCCTCGACCGCAAGTACGGCGATGCTAGATGGCACCGTCCCTTGAGTGAACACTTCTACGCCATCAGAGATGGTCGGAACAGAAGGCATCAAAGCAGGCGTTGAGGGTTGATTCCGAGTCCTGCCTGTGTATTTCGCAGGAGCATCATCCGTAGAAGTCGATGGTTCAGCGGATAAGCCAGCCTGCGTACCTGCTGCGGGAACCACAGAGACTTCGCCTCCCTGGACAATCGGAGCACCACAGGACACGGAAGCGGCAAGGAGGATAAGAGCGGGGATGCGCATTAGAGTGATTCTGAAGGGATTTTGAATTTTAAGCAATGCCTTCTTGGGATTCCTTCCATCTCTCAGAACGAGCCCGCAAAGCCTCTCTTCTCTCGAAATCTGGCTGCAACGCCTCGCTGGTTGGCGAAGCATGATCCCGCAGGGTCTTAAGGAAATCCCCTGATTTCGCGGCTAAAGCTTGTAAGGCGGCCCCAAGAGCGGCGGTATCTGGCTCCTTGAGGGCAAGAACCGGAACTCCAAAAATATCCGCAAGAAGACTGAGCCAAAAGGGATTGCGGGCTCCGCCACCAACCACCCGCAGTTCTTCTCCCCGCAAACCCCACTTCTCCAAGAGTGAAGCTCCTGCATGAAGTGCAAAGCTAACCTCCTCCATTACTTCCCTGTACTTGTTTCCTGGCCCAAGTTCTTTTTGGGCGGCCAACTCCGTCAAGGCCGTGTGGCTTAAACCACTTGCTTCGGCAACTGCATTGAGTGGAACCGTGCAATTTTCAATGCAATGAAGAGGAAGCCAACTCCCCGTAGCATCCAGGAATTCTCTAACACCAGATTCTTCGATTGGTGCAGGACCAGGAGCCCTGCCAAACAAAGTCCCGCTGGTTCCAAGGCTCGCCACCATCACCCCGTCTCGAGTAGCTCCGGCACCCAGCGCACTCATCATGTTGTCACCAGACCCCACAGAAACAGGGATACTTTCAGGTAGTCCGAAGCTCAATGCGACCTCCGGCATTAGATTTCCATGCCATCCGTCAGCTGGATTGAGAGGAGGGAGCTTGGCCGCCAAACTGGAATCAAGCCAATCCACTGCGGCCGAATTCATTTCCTTTGCAGCCGGGTTAAAAAAACCGTTTCCGGAAGCATCTCCTGGATCAGTGCCCCACTCTCCTGTGAGCTGAAGGTTGAGCCAATCGTGAGGCAAACACACGCGATGAATGCGACGGAACAGTTCCGATTCCTTCCGCTTCATCCACAAAAGCTTCGGAGCGGTGTAGCCAGACGGGATTTTTCTCCCCATTACCGCGGAAAATTCCGCGGCTTCAGAAGAAGCTTCAGAATCACACCAAAGTTTGGCTGGGCGTAGGACTTCACCAGCATCATCAAGAGTCACTAACCCGTGCTGCTGGCCACTCACCCCCATTGCCACAATGGCAGACGAATCGACCCCCTCCCCGGCAAGAGCTTCCCTCGTAGCTCTCTCGAAGGCTCGCCACCAATCAGAGGGATTCTGCTCCGCAGCACCCGTCCTCGGAGAATCCGGAGGGCGGCATGGAGATGAACCCCGCCCGATAACCACTCGGCTTTCGGAATCGTAGACCAGAGCCTTAAGGCTCTGGGTGCCGAGATCAATCCCGAGAAAGAGGCTCATGCCTCCCTCAGCCTCGTGCTCCCATTAGATGTTCCATTGCCAACTGGTCAAGCCGTTCGTAACGGTGGCCCGCTGCAGCCAAGATGTCAGGGTCTAAAGAAAGTTGTTCGATAGCCTCGAGATTCGATGAACTGAATCCGGCCAAAAGAGGTCCTATACCCTCTGGATCAGCATGGTTCGCTTCTAAGATTTCATGGACCTCAGCGTCAGCGTCAAATTCTTGAGCTCGTTCTGCCAAAATCTTGTACGACCGCATACATCCGACAGCAAAATCCCACACTCCCTCTAAATCCTCCGTCCTATAAGCATGAGCATCGAAATGGCGCGGCCCTGTGTAAGCCGAATAGCCACCAGTGCCTTCAAGCATGCGGACCAAAAAGAAAGCACCTTTTAAATCCTCGCTCCCAAATCGAAGGTCCTGGTCATAGCGGCCAATTCGTTGAGCATTCAAATCGATGTGAAAAAGCTTTTCCGCCTCCATTGCTTGCCCTACTGCATGAACCATCGACAGTCCTGGCATGTTCTCATGGGCGACCTCCGGGTTCACGCCGCACATTTCTGAATGAGCCAGAGTTTCAATGAAATGCAACATATGCCCTGTGGTTGCAAGATAAATATCTCCCCGGGGCTCATTTGGCTTAGCTTCCAAAGCGAACTTTAACTCCCAGCCTTGGTCCTTAACCCAGCCGCAAAGGAAATTCATACATTCACGGTACCACTTAATCGCATCGCGGCTATCCCGAGCAGCATCTGTTTCAACTCCTTCACGGCCACCCCAAAAAACTACTGTTTCGGCGCCTAGCTCAACTCCCAATTCAATCCCTCGCATCGCTTTTCGTGTAGCAAAAGCACGCACCTTCGGATCAGAAGCAGTGAATGCTCCATCTCTAAAAACCGGGTGGCTAAACAAGTTTGTGGTTGCCATAGGAACTACCAAGCCATGATCATCGAGGGCCTGCTGAAACTCCTTCACTAAAACATCACGCTCAGTCGGAGAAGCATCGAAAGGAATTAAATCGTTATCGTGAAGATTTACGCCCCAAGCTCCGGCCTTCGCCAGGCCTTCAACAATCTCTGGGGGAGAGATACGCGGCCGAGTCCTGGGGCCAAAGGGGTCAGCTCCAGGATTACCGACAGTCCATAAACCGAAAGTAAAGCGGTCTCCTTCTGCGGGATTTGGGGTAAAAGATTCAGACATTGGAGTCCTCCCGTAGAACAATTTTCCGATACCCCCCCACTCTTCTGAAATAAAGCAGCAGAAGAAGGTAGATAGCTGCCATCGCCATTGGAATGAAAGAATCAACCACCAAAGTACGCCTATCTCCTTCAATGCTAGCTTCGTGTACCAGCTTTTCTCTGGCGCTCCGTTCAGCGGGGTCCTTCGCTTGAACCTCGCCCAGTTTCTTGCCAGCCAATCCGTGAACTGCTTTGAATTCTAAAAACTGGCTTGGCTCTCCGGCCGCCTTGTACTCAGCATAGACCGCAGGGTTTTCTCGATCCAATGCAGCAGCAGAGAAACGGTCTTTGGCATAACCCAAACCAGCCGAGCCCACCAATCCACCAGCCAACATGCCAATGCCCCCCATAATACTGATGGCAATGGCACCCGTTCGCGGGAATCTATCGCTAGCCACAGCCAACATGGTCGGCCAGAAGAAAGTTTTGCCAACCGCGTAGAGGGCAAGAGCGACCATAGCTCCGTAGAAGGTTTCAATACCACTAACAAGATTTAGGCCGATTGCCGCGAGAACCGCGCAGGCGAGGAGAATCCCGATAGGAGAAAATCCCAGCTTCTCTTCAATGAATCCAGCGCAGAAGCGCAGACCAAACATAATGGCCGAGGTGAAGATGAAAAGGATTTTCCCTTGCTCCGGAGTAAGGAGATTCCCTGTGATGTTCTGCACCCATGTATCAGTACCGAGTTCAACTGAACCCACTAAGGCATGAGCCACAAAAAGGGTGAAGAGAACAAACGACCCCATCGAGAATCGAGTCAAAAGGCCTACGCAGAGGAGAAGAACCCCGGCTATCAGATAGGACTGTTTTGCCGTAAGCCCAAGAGAGCTGGAAAAGAAAAGGGATAAGAGGTAGCAAATAACTAAGCCACCGAGGAGCCCAACATCTTTAAACATCTCCCCAAGCGACAAACCCTTCTGCGAAGCCTCCGATTTGGGCATAGCCTGCCCAAAGAACATCCACCCGTAAACGAGGGTAGGAACCAAGAAAAGCCCGAGTTGCGCCTGCCACGACCAAGCATTTTCTCCCTCACCCAGCATCCAGCCAATCGCTCCGCCCAAAACAAGGCCCAGTGGCCAGCTAGCATGCAAAATGTTTAGGTAATGGGTGCGCCTGTTAGGGAATAGAGTCGCAACCAAAGGGTTACTCACTGCTTCAAGTGTCCCATTAGCAAAGGCGAAAACAAACGTACCCCAATAAAGGAGGCTGAAAGCCATTTCACCCTGTTCAGGATTGGCCGCTAAAGTCACAAAAGCCGAAAGTATGTGAGCTAAGAGAGCTGCCAAAATCAGCTTGCCATAACCCAGCCGATCGCAAACCACACCTCCAATAATGATTCCGAAACAAAACCCTGTAAGCCCAGCACCGGCTATCTCACCAAGCTGCTGCGCCACCAAACCGAAGTCGCTGCCCCAGCTGGCTAAGAGACCACCTCTAACGCCAAATCCGATACCAGCAGCGAGGATAGCCATAAAGCCTGCCCAAAGAAGGCGACTGGCATTGGGAGCAATTCCGTCCTTATTGAAGTTCACTTTTAATTAGAGGCTGGGAGTTAAGGGGTTCTAAGAGAGGCCCAAGGTTCCTCACTCGAGACATCGACGACCATCGGTTCTTGAAACTTAGCGCTCGCCAATGCCACCAATATGGTGCAAGGAGTGTCAGAATCGTTGTAAGTCCCGTGCACCGTACCCGCAGGCACGTGGGCGACCATGCCAGGAGTCATCAAGCGCTTCTCTTCTCCTACCCATTGTTCGGCTTCCCCTTCAAGGAAGTAAATGGCTTCTTCGAAATGCGGGTGACAATGAAAACGATGAGCCTCACCTGGAGGCATAGTGAGGCGAACCATCATGAGATGTTCACTCTCCGTGATAGGAGCCTGCACAAACCACTCGTTAGGCCCCCAATCAGTTTCTTCGACAATTACGTCCTTCGAAGAAATAAAACGTAAACACTCAGCAGCCCCACACATTTACCTGCTCCTCTCAGGCAGCCTTAACGCTTTAAAAGATTCCGTCTGAGCTTGAATCGCCACTTCGGCCGGAAAACGCTCTGCTGAGCTTGCGCCGTAAAAGCCATCAATACCCTGGACGTTCTGAATAATGTGATCTGCGTCTTCAGGCATTGCAATGGGACCACCGTGGCAAAGACAAATGACATCGTCCCGTATTCCTTTACAAACATCGACAATTTCTTGAATACGACCTACACACTCATCAAGGGGGCTGACGCTCTCCGCACCTATCGTGCCTCCGGAAGTGCAGCCCATATGGGCAACCACAATGTCAGCACCGGCATCAGTCATCATCTTGGCTTCTTCTGTATTAAACACGTAAGGGGTTGTGAGGAGGTCCATCTCCCGGGCTAAGGCGGTGATATCCACTTCAAGTTGATAACTCATTCCTGTTTCTTCCAACGTCGAACGTATCTGCCCTTCAAACAGGCCTACCGTGGGGAAATTTTGAATGCCAGAAAACCCAAGATGTTGCAATTCTTCCAAAAAAATCTTGGGCATCATGAAGGGGTCTGTCCCACAGACCCCGGCCAGAACCGGAGTATGTTTAACGACAGGAAGGACCTCGTAGGCCATCTCCTTCACAATTTCATTGGCGTTCCCGTAGGGCATCAATCCAGCAGTAGAGCCTCGACCAGCCATCCGATAACGACCAGAGTTGTAAATAATGATGAGGTCGATGCCACCTGCCTCCTCACTTTTTGCAGAAATCCCAGTTCCAGCACCACCGCCGATAATCGGCTCGCCTTGGGCGATACGTTCTCTAAACCTTTGAAGGATGGCGGATCGAGACAAGTCAATAGAATCAGTCATTTCTGT
>DNPI01000155.1 GCA_003501525.1 Planctomycetota bacterium | reverse complement strand
ACTCCCAGACCAAGCATTGCCAATGCCGCAACCTTTCGCTTGACCAAGTAAGGCCAAAGGCGGCTAACCGTTTCTCGAAAGGTGGGAGGCCCCATCGCGGGGTCAGAGATTATCCTTCATCTCTTTCGAGCACCTGCTCCACAAATTCGAGGAAGCGCACAGTGAGAAAATCATCGCTAACAATGAAGTGTTGCCTTTCATCATTCGCTATATCTATTTCGCGAGAAGGCTCAACCCGGTGATTCACCCGATAGATGTACCAACCATGAGGGCCACGCACCGGACCGTAAATTGCCCCGAGTTCGGCATCAAAGAAAATCGTGTCGCCTAAACTCCTTCCAGCAAGGAAAGTCATGTAATCGTTACCACCAAGAAACTCCCGCAAAGGATTTCGCCTTTGCTTGCCAAATTTCCCCTTATTCGGCTGAGGAGCACCTTGAAGGGCATTCCCGCGTTCCTTGGGGAAGTCGCTGTATTGCTCCAGAACTGAATCCCAGTTTGCTCCTTCTTCATCAGCAAGTTTGCCAGCGACTTCATCGGCAAGATTTTTTGCCTCAGCAAACGAATCACCATCCTTAGGGAAACGCCCTGTCCCCATATCTCTAGCAGCTATCAGAATTACATCAACATCAACTTGACCATCGCCTAAGAATTGACGCCGAGCGGCAAGATGAGCTTCTAAAGTTTCAAGCGGGAAGGGGTCAGGCAGAGTCTTCCGAAACGATTTCCGCAATTGATAATGCTGATGAAAATACTCCATGCTCGGAAAACCCAAAAACTGAAGAGCCACTTGCTCGTAGGAAATAGGAGATTGAACATACTCTTTTTTGTCTTCTGCAATGGCGGCCATTACTTCCTCAGCACTCATTAGAACCCCTTGCTCGAGAAGAGCAGCTTTCACTTTCGCAACAATCTCAACCCACTTGGCCACTCGCTCACGGTCCACCATAGTGGTAACAGGCTCCAAAGAGGCCAGCATCTCAGAAGTACTAACTTCTTTGCCGTTTACCGAGAGGCAGACACCTTCCGGCAAATCTCCCGCAAACACTTCCCGGATATCGGCTTCTTTCCGTAACCACCTGAGGACTGAAGGACGGAGGAACATCTGAAGCATGTTGTCATCCATTCCCTGCCACTCTCCCTTCTCTTGGGCTTCTCGAATTTGATCGGGCATCTTGACCACCCAGGTATCCCATAAAGAATTTTCGGCTCCCGCTTCAAAAACTTCCTCGAGGATTTCTAGGGGCCAAGCATCTGGGTCATCAGGAAAAAACATCGCATCCAACAACAAGGTTCGACGCACCTCCTCCCGATACGCTGCCTCGGTGTAACCTGCAGCGGCAACTTGATCCCAAAAATCTTTACCTGGATTAGCTTTTTCATTCTCCGCCAAAGCCTTTTGGATGCGGACCTCCACCATTTCATTAGAAATCTCCGCCGAAGTAGGAAGCCCTGCATTCTTTCTTCGCTCTATTTCCCCTTCCAAAAGCAGAGCATTGGTCCGGTGAAAGAGTTGACCTGAGCCTAGCGAATAAACCAGTGCCAAGTCATGCGCTGAATCCTCTCCGGTCGCAACACCACTGGACGCAAGAGTAGAGGGCCCCTCTCCTTGGCAGGAGAACAGGATTAAGAAACCAAAAAGGAATAATGTGTTGAAGTTTTTCATGGCGGTAGAGTTAACCGTCGGGATAGACATTCTACTGGGGAGAAGAAACCCGATAATCTCTCTCGTGGTTTTACGCCCCCTACTCCTTTCCATCTTTTTCCTCTCCGCCTGTGGAAGGCCGACGGGAATATTGGTTGGCGATGTCCTACTTCCCGGCAAAGAACTAGACGAAGCGGTCACAGAGCTAGAGGAGGGGTTTCCTAGTACGGGAAGAGAAACTCTGCGTTGGCAACTTTTGAGGTTTGGAATGGGGTCAGCAGCCCTCCTCCACCATCGATTTCACGAAAAGAGCCTTGAGCAACTAAAAAGCGCTCAAGCCTGTGCCAACCGCCTTAAAGACGGTGCCTCCTTCGATACGGAGGAAATTCGCTGGAGGAAAGAGGCCCACATGACTCCACCACATCAATCTCCTCAGCCCCCTAGCCCCTTCGGGTTAGGAGCGAGAGCTTCCGCAGCTACTGCAACCCTAGACGAGGGTGAGTGGGCCGGGCCTCTCAAAACCTCTAGAGGGTGGGAGATCATTCTGCTTAATAAGCGTTTTGATTCAGTTAAAAGTCGCTCACATGTAATTCTTCGCAGACTTATTTATCCTGTTGGAACCAAAGAAGATTGGTCGGCTGTACAAGACGATTGGAATCGTCTGCCCCTTGCCGGAGATGAAGAGTATCTCAAAGCAATCCCCAGCGAGATTCTCCGGCTCAGGCGCCCCAAATCGGAAGAATGATTGGTCTCCTAGCTTGGCTCGCACTAACTCCGCCCTTAGCGATTGTCCAAGAGGGCCCCACCGAGCCCCGAGTAGAACAAGATGAAATTGAGTTCCCAAAACTAAAATCACCTGCCCGCCGAAAAGCAGAAGCTGCGCTTCTCACTCTACGGAGGGGAAAAACAAGAAACGACTTAGAAAAAGCTGTAAAAATCTTAAAACAAACTGGAGTCGGAGCAATCCCAATGGTCCTAATGGGCTGGAGGCGATTTGAGCCTGATCCGGAAGCAGAGGAACCCGAAGAGGACCGACGCTATCTTTTAGAATCTATTCTCGAAGAAATCCTTTCAGGTGATTATCTTCATCTTGCCTGGGAAGAGATGGACAAACGAACGCCGGATTCAGCGCGTATTTACCTAACCCGGCGCTGGGCCGACTCCAATCGCGAAGATGCCGGGACATTCCTCCACAAGCAATTAGGACAAAGTCGAGGAAGGGTTAACTACGAATCTGCTCGTGGACTAGCTTGGCGTGGATTAGATGCTGCGCTTACTCCTCTTCATTCTTGGATGAAAGAAAACTGGTCCGAATCCATGTCTGCCCTGCGAGCCGATTTCAAAGGTGTTGAACGCGGGCCCCTGTCTGCGGGATGCCTCGCTCTCATGGACTCTCAAGACAG
>DNPI01000160.1 GCA_003501525.1 Planctomycetota bacterium | reverse complement strand
TCTTTGTGAAAGCTTTAGCTGGAAGGACTGGGCTGGAGTTCATTCTCCGTGTGTATACGGAGATTGCCTGGACCCCGAGCATCAGGCTATAAGAGTTTCTTGTGGCCTAATCGATGTTAGCCCATTGTTTAAAACAGCAATTCGTGGTCCGGGTGCCGCAGCTTTTCTTGCGCGAGTTCTACCTAGGGATTTGAGTTCGCTTGAGGCCGGGAAAGTCGTTTATACCAGCTGGATGGATGAAGACGGATGGCTTTTGGATGATGGGACCTTGGCTTGCTGGGGCAACGATGATTACCGGCTTACATCGGCGGACCCAGCCTTTAACTGGCTTGACCAGCATTGTCGCGGTTTTGAAGTTGAGCTGGAAGATCAAACCGCTTCGATTGCCTCATTGGCTCTGCAGGGGCCGACTTCTTGTGCGGTTCTTTCGTCCGCTTTCTCTCGTGATTTCTCAGAGCTTGAATTCTTTGGGGCGTGGGAAGGAAGTGTTGAGGGCATTCCAATCCAAGTTACGCGCACGGGTTACACAGGAGATCTCGGTTTTGAAATATGGTGCCCTAGTAGTGAGGGGCCGGCTGTTTGGGATATGTTGTTTACCGCGGGGTCTGATTATGGATTGCTTCCAGTTGGTCTAGATGCGCTCGATGTCGCGCGGATTGAGGCTGGCTTCGTTCTCCAAGGTGTGGACTATCGCTCGTCCCATTCCTGCTTGCTGGATTCGCAGCGCAGCACTCCTTTCGAAGCGGGTTTGGGCTGGACTGTAGACAAAACAAGAAGTGACTTTGTGGGCGCAGCCGCTTCTCTTGCAGCATCAAGAAATCCGACCAAGGTTCTAGTGGGATTGGAGGTTGACATAGAGGGTTTGGAATATCTTCACGAGCGAGTTGCTCTTCCGATGGAAATGCCCCCTGGCGCACACAGAGATCCCGTGGTCCTTTCGTCGGGAGGCCGGCAGGTCGGAAGAGTGACGAGTCGTGCTTGGTCACCTTTGCTGAAGAAGGTGCTTGCTCTGGGTACAGTTCTGCCTGAGTGTGGGCGGCGTGGATCGAAGCTCGAAGTCGATGCTTGGGTGAACGATGAGCAAGTACGCGTAAGCGCCGAGGTAGTTCCTCGTCCTTTTTTTGACCCCACAAGGAAAAAAGCATGAATTCGCAGCCAGATGTAGTGGTGGTGGGTGGAGGACACAACGGTCTTGTGTGTGCAGCTTATTTGGCGAAGGGCGGCAGAAAGGTAGTGGTTGTTGAAAAGCGCCCGTTACTTGGAGGCGCTGCCGTTAGCGAAGAGATATATCCGGGGTTCACTTATTCCTCCTGCTCTTACGTTGTGAGCCTTTTGCGTCCATGGATATTCCGTGATTTAGAGCTTGCTCGTCACGGGCTTCAAATCCTTCCTCTGGATTGTACTTTTACTCCTCACGACGAAGGAGCTGGAATTGCTCGATGGGGGGACTCTGCCAAGACTCGGGAAGAAGTCTCACGGTTTAGCCTAAGGGACGCCGAAAACCTTCCTCGATTTGGCAATTCAATGGTGGCCCTTTCTCGTTTCGTCAAGGGCATGATTGATGGGCCTGCTCCTGACCCAGGAGCCCTAAGCCCGAGTGGATTGATGGATCTTGCTCGTGCTGGTGACAAGCTTCGTTCTTTGGATCCGGAGGATGCCGAGCGACTTGCCGGGATGATGACAATGAGCGCTGCAGATTTTCTGGGTGAGTGGTTTGAATCCGAAGCGATTCTTGCCCCAATGTCCGTGAGTGGCATTATTGGAACTTTTCTTGGGGTTCGCTCGCCGGGTACTGCATACGTACTTCTGCACCATTACATGGGAGAAGTGGACGGTGTCCATCGAGCTTGGGGGTTAGCCAAGGGTGGTATGGGAAGCGTTAGCGAATCAATAGCATCCGCTGCTAGGGAGGCTGGTGTGGAGATTCGAACCTCAGCGGGTGTCGAAAAAATCTTGGTTGAAAATGGCCGTACCAAGGGTGTCGTCCTGGAGAACGGTGATGAAATAAGTGCTTCACTTGTGGTTTCGGGTGTTGATCCTCATCGCACTTTCTTTGGTTTAGTCGGGGAAGAGAACGTTGACTCTGAATATGCTTCTGGCATACGTTCTTTCCGGATGAGGGGGTCTTCGGGGAAAGTGAATCTCGCGCTAGATGGATTGCCCGAATTCGCGTGTAGGCCGGGCAATGGAGCTCATCTCCGAGGGGATATCACCATCGCTCCTTCTTTTGAATACCTTGAAACCGCTTATCAGGATGCGAAGGATGGTCGTTGGTCGAAGAGTCCCTTCCTGGACATAGTTATCCCATCTCTTACTGACCCTTCTGTTGCTCCTCCGGGTAAACATGTGATGTCTTGTTTTGTTCAATATGCACCCTACGCACTGCGGGAGGGAGCAGATGCTTGGCCGAGTCAGCGCGAAGCGTTTGGTGATGCTGTGGTCCAGGTTCTGGAGAGGTACATGCCAGGAATCTCTTCTTTGATTCTCCATCGCCATGTTTTGACGCCATGGGATTTGGAGAAGGAATACGGACTCACTGAAGGTAATATTTTTCACGGTGAACTTGGATTAGACCAGTTAGCTTTCTTGCGGCCGGTTCCTGGATGGGCGCGTTGGAAAACACCGGTGAAAGGGCTTTGGATGTGTGCTTCCGGAACACATCCTGGTGGTGGGGTGATGGGTGCTAGCGGTGGTTTGGCTGCTCGTGAAATCCTCGCCGAGGGTGCGGCATTATGAGTCGAACTCTCGTGGTTGGCGGTGGATTAGACGGCTTGGCAGCAGCAGGAGTCCTTGCGCGAGCTGGTGTTGATGTTGAGCTAGTGGAACGCTTGCCGAGTCTGGGAGGGCTGGCTCAATCATTCGCTCTCGAGGAGGGAGGCGAAGTGCCCGGAATAGTTCCGTTGGGCTGGGGACTCCCTCCCATCGTGGCGAGTGAATTAGGCCAAGAAGTAGAGGCCCTTAATTGGATTAATCAGGCTTCCTTGTTTCCGGCGGAAGTGAGCGCGGACATTCGACGTCTCGGGTCACCTCTTCGCCCAATGTTTTCTTGTCCTCCGACTGGTCGTGGTACGGGTTTAATTGGCACTGCTTTAAACATCAGACTCAAAGGTGCTCGAGCTGTCCATCGCCTGGCTCGGATTCTCGGGAAGTCGGCTGCGGATTGGCTCGAGGAACTCCCCTTGGATGATGGAACCCGTGCTGCTGCTGCGGCTTCGACATCGTGCTTGGCGCCCTATGGGCCAAAAGCTCCGGGAACCGCTGGACTGCTTCTTTTGAAAGAGTCTTGCTCTTTTCCAGTGCCAGTCGGTGGTGCAGCCGCTTTGGCTAAAGCCTTGATTGTTGAGGCCGAAAAGGCAGGTGTTTCTTTTAGAGCTGATTCGGGTGTTGAGTCATTTGTGGTCGAGGCTGGGAGGGTTGTTGGAGCTGTACTCGAAGGGGGCGAAGAGGTTCGTGCGGACAATGTGCTTTCATCTCTCGATGTTGCCTCTACGTTTCTTTGTTTGATGCCTGCTGGGGCGGTTCCCCCTGCTGTTGAGCGTGAAGTCCGCACTTTTAGGAGCCGTGGCACTGCTGGCTTGGTGCTGTTCTCAGTGTCTGGTGTCGATGATGCGAGTCTGAGATTTTGTTCCGCAGATCATCTCGATGACTTGGAGCGGGCTGCTGATGCCGCGTCATTGGGTCGTCTTCCAGATACACCAGTTCTGTATGGGAATTTGTTTCAGCGCGAGGGTGAAGGAGATGTTTCGGGGCTAGCTCAAGTGCTGCATCTTCCTGCTCCGGGCTCATATGTTTGGGATGTCGAAGGCAGAACGCTTCTCCTGGAACAGTTGCGGGCGCAGCTGGGCAAAGCGTTGCCGCCCGGCACCGAAGTGAAAAATGCAGAGCTTCTTGTTCCCGAAGATATTTCTTCTCGATTCGGAATTGCTGGGGGACATCTCTTCCATGGAGAGGTGGTTCCCGATCAATGGCATGTTCTTCGTCCTGGTCGCTTGCTCTCTGGTTTTTGTTCGCCTGTTCCTGGGCTTTTTTCTTGCGGGCGTGGGCATCACCCGGCTGGAACTCTTGGAGCTTCGGGTTGGCTTGCCGCGCGAAGCTTGCTTGAATCCTGAAGATTAAATTAAGGGATTAGGGGTACAAAGCGAACAGTCATAAGGTCTTGTTCAGCTTGTATTCGCTCAGGTTTAGCGGTTAGGACGCGGAGTGTTTGAGATTTTCCACCACCTATTGGGGCAACTAAGCGTCCATCAAGAGCGAGTTGGTCTAGTAGGTCGGGGGGGGTGTAAGGAAAAGCTGCGCTTACGAGAATGGCGTCGAAAGGGGCGTGGTCAGGTAACCCGTGCACTCCGTT
>DNPI01000164.1 GCA_003501525.1 Planctomycetota bacterium | reverse complement strand
TAGCTTAGATCGGGGGATTTTGTCCGGTGTTACGCGTAGTGTTGTTCTTGGAATTTGTAAAGAAAGTGGAATTCCCGCTGTAGAAGCCCGTGTCGAGCTGGAAGATTTAGAGAATGCTGAAGAAATATGGATTACCAGCTCCATCCTTGGAGTCCAGCCTGTGGTTAGGATAGTGGGGATGCCTTTTGTGTTTCCTGGCTCCGAAGGCGCTCTATTGCCTAAAGTACAAAATGCTTGGATTGATTCTTGGAATCAACACTTCGCTACGAAAGACACATGATTGCAATTCTCTTCCTAACCACGGCCTTTCCTTTCTTGCCCTTGGCTCAGAGCAGTCCTGTCGATTTAAAAGTGCAGTCTGCTGCTTTCAAATCGCTCGTAAAAGGGAAAGGTTCCGAAAATGAAATGATTGCCATGGTGGATGCTTTTCTCGAAAGATGGCAGGGTAACCTTAAGTCGATTCAAAGTTTGCAGGATCAGATAGAGATCAAGGAAGGGAAGATTTCTGATCACAAGAGAGCCATTAAAGATTTCGAGAGAGAGCAGAAAGAAATTCCGGCAATCGTGTTCTCTTCATTCGCGAGACGGAAAGTGACAGAGCCTCATATGCGACTGTGGCGGGCATCGATAACGGCGCTCGGTCGTATGGGTGCTTATGGGCCGCCCTATCTGTGGAAGGCTTTTGAAGATAGACGCTTTTCACGAGAGGTCGATTTCAAGGCTTTCTGCGTTCACCAAGTTGGCTATACGAAAGATTTCAAGCAATCTACAGAACTTCTTGATCTGCTCGATTATCACCAAGAGATTGTCATTGCTAAGGCAGCTGAAGCTTTGGCCTTATTCGGTGATGCTCCGGGGTTGACTCGCAAGGAATGCACGAAGGATTTGGTAAAAAAGCTTGAGGCTTATCATTCTGAAGCCACGGCAAAAGATGCAGACCAAGAAGCCCAGAAGCGATACCGCACGGTGCGCGAGCCAATGCTTCGTGCATTAAGGGTTATGACAGGGCAAGATTTCCGTGATGCTCAAGATTGGACTCGATGGTGGAACAAGAACAAAAAGAGTTCCACCATCTGGAAGGATAGAGAGTGAGGAGCCACTTCTTTGCCCTAATCCTTCTCTTGGGATGTGGGCAGACCAGAGAATCGGCATTGCCCGAAGAATCTTTGGGTATGAGTCTTCGGGTTGCTTGGGTAGGAGCATCGCAAGGAGACCTTCGAATAATGGTTGAGGAATTAGATCCCTCGCTTCAGGGTTATTCGGATTACAGGGAAGGAAAACTGTTAAAGGGTTTCTTTCGTCTTGGCCCGAATCAGTCTCTTTACCGTCTTCACCTTGTGGGGGATTCTTCGCTGCTGGCGGAGAGTGGGCGCCTTTTAGCCGACGGGGTTACTTACTGGAACAGTTTTGGCCTTCCGCCGGAAGAGTTGAATCCGCGAGAGCGTCTCTTATGGGTAGGTTTGGGGCAAGGGGGGGTATTGCCTCAGATTTCAGGGGCTACTCGCCGAAATTTTCTTTTCGCTGGAGATGCTTCTTCTTCGGATACCCCGGTATCGTTACGCTGGGAGTTGGGAGAAGAGAAAGTTCTTCTGATATCTCGGCGATGGACGGCCTCGGATCGTCGTAGATTTTTGAATATCTCTCCATCTCCTTTATCCCCATGACAGCGTCAGACTCTTCGTCCCCTAAAAGCAGGAATCCACATCTCCACTCCCCAGAGGAGGGTAAATCTGAAGTGGCTTTACGCCGACAGGAGGCTCAAGCTTTAAATCGATCTTTTCGTAGAGTGGCTGAAGTCCAGCAGGCCCTTTTGGAATATATCCAGGAACTGGAAGAAGAGAGGCATTCTAGGCGGCGTTGGGCTGTTCCAATGATTAGCGGAGGCGCTCTTGTTTTTGGTGCCGGTTTAGCTTTCATTTCTTTTCAGTGGCAAGCTGACAGAGAAGCTGAGCGGCTGGAATCATTATTGCCGCAGATTCCTAATGTTGTTATCGAGCCTGCACCTGTTTCTGTTCAAGTTCCACAGTCTGCTATTGATGCCGAAGCTGTAGGTGCTTTGCTTGCTGAAATGACTTCTTTGCGCGAGTTGAGGGCGGAAGATCGTAGAACAATCGGAGAGCTCAGTGCCCGGCTTGTTGAGAGTGAAGAGCGGCAGCTTGCATTCTTGAGAACGGTAGCAGCATCTCCCGATTCTGTTATCGGAGGGACCTCTGCAGAGGCTTCAGGTTCGGGGGACTGGGGAGTGCCTGAAACTGCTCAATCTGAGACTCTGACTGCTAGAGAAGCAATCCAGAGGCCCAATCCCGCGCTAGATTCTCTCAATGCTTTAATGGCTGGGGATGGTTATCCATGGCTGCGATTCCAGCAGGGGGTTTTAAACGAAAATGGTGCCGGTTTGACAGATGCGGTCCTGTTGGAATGGAATCCTAATGGACCTTTGAAGAGCGCTCTTGTTGGCGGGAAAGTCGATTTTGACTTGCGCGTAATGACTTCCACGCTCGTTTTGGATTTTCAGGATGGGTATCGGGTTCAACAGGGCAAGAGGATTCCTTTTGCGAGCGGAGGAGTGCGTATCGATTTAACTGGAATTCGGCCCGATGTTTGGATTCAAGAGTTCCCTGGGCTTGAGGAATCTGTGGCTTTTGTTGCGCCGCTGTCTCAGGAGGACTTCTC
>DNPI01000215.1 GCA_003501525.1 Planctomycetota bacterium | reverse complement strand
AGGACCAAAACAACCCAACGATCTTCTCCATCTGGGCCTACGTAGCGAAACTGGCTCTCCTGAAACGGACTTCCAGGCTCTGCCGATAGCGTGATAACTTGATCTTGATTCGGCGTTTCCACGCGCACAATAGCCGCAGCTGGAGCTGGGTTGAAGAAATCGGCACTAGGGAGTGGCTGAAAATCCAAGTCGACTTTCGTCGGACCCATCGCTTCGCGCAAACTAAACTCGCTACTCCGTCCGAGCGCAACCAATTCCCCTGCCTGGAGTTCACGAAGAGATTCCGGGGACCCTTGCTCCCCTATCCATGTGCTCTCATCGCGGTACCGAAAAATTGTCAACTTCGATCGGGCGGGAGCGCTCCATAAATCCCAATGGAAATTTAGCTTCAATTCAGGAAAGCGCACCCCTTCGTTTTGAAATTCATCCTCTAGAACCCACCTGTCAGCCAACTCTCCACTGGGGGATTTAACTTCAATTCGAATCCCTGGGTTGCGCAGTGGAGCCATGTCAATCGGAACACTTTGCACCACTTCCCTACGGCCGCCCGCACCATCAGGGACTAGCTCGACATCAGGCCGGCCGGAAACAATGCGCACCTTAAAGGGTCGACCATCAGCGAAAAAATCCCCAACGGCACCCGGGGCTGCATCGAGAGAAACCTGCCTTCCGTCTTCCCCGAAGCCTGCGAGGACACCGATGCGTCTAATCGGCAACGATGCCAAGAGGGACTTTGCTTGCTCTGCACCCTCCACGAGGCGATATCGAATCCGAGTCCCACTCTCCGCATGCGATGTCCCAGGGTCCCCTAGGCGCCCGGGCAAAACTTCGACTTGCTCTTCTAGGCCGCTTTCACCCTCCCACGCCAGCCAAGCCAGGGGAATCCCCGAAGGGTCATCCCATGCAACCGGTGTCAAAGTCGGCTCAGCTTTCGCCTGTGGCAGGAACTTCTCCACTTTCACCTTAAAGAACGGGACACGAGCTCCAGAAGAGTCAATTCCCCAGTCGTAGCTCCGCTCGAGCCCTTCAAACACCCTTGCCCGCGGTTGCCGGTCCAACGGGAACTCGAACTTGCCCCCCCCCTCGGCCTTTTGCTTCAAATACAAAACTTCAAGCACATCGTGGTAATCAGCTCGAAAAGCATCCAACCGGACTAAAAAGGAAGTGTCAAGCCCGTCAGCGCTCGGGTCTTTGAAAAAAGCCTCTCGACCATCCCACTGCTGAAAATAGCCTCGAGATTCATCCACATGAAGCTCAAGAATGCCACGCATTTCAGTCAATCGCCCATGAAATCCGCCAACAACAACCATCAAGATACCGGTGTGCGTTAAAACAAATCCCCACTTTGCCGGCCGCAGAAGACGCCTCCATCCCCCCCGAAAGGTATTCGAAAGGACACCGAAGAAAAGGATTGCCCAAAATGCAGCAAACCACTCAGAGCGGTAAACCCTAATCAAGTCAAACCGGCTAGACCAAACAAAGAGGCTCCACCAGAAATCGTTATGCAGGCTCTCAAGCTCCCTTATCTCCCGATTCCGCTCACGCGCCCGCAAGCCGGTTTCACTTTTGGTTCTTAGCGCGACAGCAAACTCTTCCCCAAACCTTTCATGCAGCTCAGGGAGTCTCTGATCAAGAATCCCCACCCTCTCAGCAACCATAGCATCAAGATCCGCTGTCCCGGGTGGAAGCCCAATCCACCCGCGCAATCCCACAGCGCTGGCCATATGCCACCCGCTAAAAGCGTGCGCTGAGCGAAAATCCAAGAAGTTCCTGTAGGCAATTCTTGATTCAACAGGCCACGGGCTAGGAAAACTTGGTTCCTCCCAGTCAGCCAAACGCTCAACCCCACCTCGTGGGATTGGAAAGGATGGGTCCTCTTGATGAAAAAGAACGCCAAGTATTGAACCAAGGCCAATAAGGCAAAGATTAATAATGCCAACTTGAACTGAACGAAAGAATGCAAATACCCAACCAAAACGGAAAAAGAGAATCCAAAACGGTGGGAGCAGAAGGAAAAAGAAAAAAGTTGCCCAAAACCAACGTTCAGCGCCATCGGCCAACATTGTCTCCGCCCCCGCCCAGACCGTCAGCTCCAGCCAAGCCGCAATCGAAAAGATGATGCAGAGTGACTTCCAACCTCCAAAGGACCAACGAGGAAATGTCACGGGTTTAATTTCTTCGACCAGCTGTCCAAAGTGCAAGAGCAACCATTTCCTCGACACCACACCGCCCTTTCATCCCTTCAGTGAAAGCAATCGCATCGCCCAACAATCGATTAACCTCCGCCTCCGTTGCTTCACATGCAACGGCCCACTCATCCCCAAAAGTGTTCTCAAGCGCAGTCACCGAAGAATTATCCAAAAACATCGCTTCCATCAATGCCCGCTTCTCTGCGCCTAAAGAGTCCCGTAAACATATCAAGGGATAAGTCATTTTCCCTGAACCCCAGTCAGTTCCAAGGGTTTTCCCCGTCTCGCCCAAAACCCCTCTAACATCAATCAAATCGTCCTGTAACTGAAACGCCAAACCAGCGCTCCACCCAAAGCTCCCTAAAAGCTCTCCGAAACCCGTTTCTTCTTCTGCGTATTCTGCACCGAGGAACCCTGCTGCCTTAAAGAGAGTGGCTGTCTTTTCTCCCGCGGCTTGCAAATAACTCGACATGGGAAGAGAAAAGTTCTCCCTGGCGAGGTCCTGGCGTATCTCCCCCTTGCATGTTTCCAGCGTTGCTTCGGCGAGAAATTCCGAACAAGCAGGATTTTTCAACCGCGTACTTTCTAAAAAAGCTTTTGAGTAAATCCAATCACCCAAAAGTATCGCAGCCTGCGTCCCCCACGTTACATGTGCGACAGGCAGGCCTCGTCTATCTCCGGCTCCGTCAAGAATGTCGTCATGAATCAAGGTGGCAGCATGAACCATTTCCAGGATCCCTGCCACAGCAATCTGCTCCGGCCCAATACCACCACAAGCTTTTCCAGAAAACAGTAAAAATGCTGCGCGCACGCGCTTGCCCCCACGTGCATGTTCCGGTGTTAAAAAACCATTGAGATCGGGATCAGACTCCTTCAGGCACTCGTCTATCCAATCGTTAACGGCATCAAGATCCTGACGAATAGCCGCCAAATGCCCAGACACAAACGAAGAGTCAGGCGGATTCACTGTTAGTACTGTCACGAAGGAAAATCTCCCATTCTCGAGGAGTGTTAATGTTCCGAAATGCTGCGCAAATTCTAGCTGCATCGCCCAATTCCTCGAAAGGAAGATGCATCGCTCCTAATGCATGCGCCAAGTCCCAGACACCACGAGTTCCGTTTTCGATCAAATTCCTAATTCTTGGAGCAAGTTTTTTCGGCCAAGCAGACACCAAGGGCTCCGGACCATGCAATCCCACGGGGACTACGGGACGACAATCCACCGATTCAGACCTCTCCTGTATCCGCCGCAAAATACTTACAACCAGCCCCGGCACATCAACGGGGAGAATCAGCACTTGCGACCGGCCGCTAGCCTCGAGAGCGCCCAGGAGGCCGGCAGCCGGCCCAGCAGGAGTGCCCACAGGATCCTGAACGTGTCGCACCTCGCGTGGAAGCGGAAGGCTAGAGCCAACAACTAAAACCTCATCGCATGTATCCCGCAGAAGGGCACACGCGCTGTCGATAAGCCGCTCTCCAGAATCAAGTTCTAGTGTCGCTTTATTTCGACCCATTCGGCTCGAGGCGCCACCAGCAAGCACAGCGCCTGTCCAACCGGGGGCAACCCCGGAAGAGCTAATCAAGGTCACTCGGCCTTCTCGTCGCCGTCCGCTTGCTCGACATCAGCACCATCTTCTGGCGGCGAATCTTCAGGGCCATCTTCATCCGACATTTTCTCGCCATCTTTGAGCCCCTTCTTGAACTCCGTAATACCTGATCCCATACCACGCATTAAACGAGGAAGCTTGTCAGCCCCAAAAAAGAGCAACAGTAAAACCCCAACGACAGCGATTTCAGGTAGACCTATCCCACCTCCAAAGCAGCCAGGAGTAATAAGCAACAAGGCCAGAAGCGAAATGTGAGCTTTGCGAAGCATATTCATGGCTATCCTAGCACGGTTGCGACAAAAAACTAAGGTGTCCCAAGGCCAGCGTCCGCACGGGCTGCAGCCAGAGTTCGACCAAGTTCTGAGGCGCTTCCCGCCATGCGCACACCGGCCTCTTCAAGGGCCGCTATCTTCGAAGCGGCCGTGCCCCCACCGCCTGAAATAATCGCTCCAGCATGCCCCATCCGCTTTCCAGGCGGGGCTGTTTGTCCGGCGATAAATGCAACCACAGGCTTGCTCACAAACTCCTTGATAAAAGCTGCAGCCTCTTCTTCGGCCGTACCACCAATCTCGCCTATCAAAACAATACTGTCAGTTGCGGAATCTTCTTGAAACGCTTTCAGGACATCGACGAAATGCGTCCCCGGCAGCGGGTCTCCCCCTATCCCCACACAAGTCGACTGACCAAGACCCACCTGCGTCACCTGCCACACAGCCTCGTATGTCAAAGTACCAGATCGACTCACAATGCCAACATTCCCAGGACGATGTATGTACGCAGGCATAATTCCAATCTTGCATCCTGAGTTCTCCGCCCCAGGGGTAATCACCCCCGGACAATTTGGGCCAACAAGACGGGTTGAACTACCTCGCAAAGCCTCCTGGACACGTGCCATATCAAGCACTGGAATCCCTTCAGTAATACAAACGACGAGCGAGAGCCCAGCATCGGCAGCTTCCAAGATTGAATCCGCGGCAAAGGGAGCGGGAACATAAATCATGGATGCCTCAGCCCCCGTAGATTCAACAGCCTCATGCACAGTGTTGAAAACAGGTAACCCTAAATGTTCGGCATCACCTTTTCCTGGCGTAACCCCTCCTACAAGTTGAGTTCCATAAGCTATTGCTTCTTCACTGTGAAAAGTTCCATTCCTGCCGGTAAACCCTTGACAGAGAACCTTAGTTTTCGGATGAATAAAAATTGCCACTGCTAGCCCTCTCCTTTTACCGCTTCACACACCAAGCGTGCGCCTTCATCCAAAGAGGAAGCCGGCGTTATATCCAAATTGGATTGAGCAAGAATCTCGCGACCTTCCTCAACACGAGTTCCCTCTAGACGCACAACAAGAGGAACATTGAGCTCAACTTTTTCAGCCGCCGCAAGAATGCCTCTGGCGATTACATCGCACTTCATAATCCCACCAAAAATGTTAACGAGAATCCCTTCTACGGATGGGTCAGTCAAAACTATCCGAAAGGCTTGTGCAATCGTTTCCTCGTCGGCACCACCGCCGACATCCAAGAAATTCGCAGGCGAGGACCCATGGCTTTTTATGTTGTCCATAGTCGCCATGGCTAGGCCCGCGCCGTTAACCATGCAGCCAATGGGCCCATCCAGAGCAATGTAGCTTAATCCATAGCGAGAAGCTTCCACCTCCCGGGAATCCTCTTCATT
>DNPI01000167.1 GCA_003501525.1 Planctomycetota bacterium | reverse complement strand
GCTCGGCGTGATGCTGAGTGGATGCGACCCGTATTCGAATTCCTGGGTCTTTCTGTCGGTGCGATTCAGTCGGAGATGTTGCCTGCGGACAGGCACCCGGTCTATTCCTGCGACATTATTTACGGGACCAATAATGAATTTGGCTTTGATTATCTTCGGGACAATATGAAATCTCGGACTGAGGATCAGGTTCAGAAGAGGTTGCATTTCGCAATTGTGGACGAGGTGGATTCAATTTTGATAGATGAAGCGCGTACCCCTCTCATTATCAGTGGCCCGGCAGTTGGGGATGCCGATAAATATCGCAAGGCGATGGGAGTGGCGCGGAAGCTTAAGGCGGAAAAGCATTGTGAGTTGAAGGAGAAAGAGAAGCAGGCAATCCTGACGGAAGAAGGGATACTTGAGGCGCAGCGTTTGCTGGGGATTGAAGATTTCTATACCGGGGCAGCCAACATGGAGTGGCCCCACGCGCTTGAGCAGTGTCTACGTGCACTTCACTTGTTCAAAGGTGACGTTGATTATGTGGTCAAGGACGGGCAAATCATCATCGTGGATGAATTTACGGGTCGGTTGATGGAGGGGCGGCGATGGAGTGATGGTCTGCATCAATCCGTTGAGGCGAAAGAGGGAATAGTGCCCAGGGCGCAGAATCAAACCCTAGCCACGATTACTTTTCAGAACTATTTCCGAATGTTTAACAAGCTTGCAGGCATGACAGGAACCGCGCTGACGGAAGCAGGTGAATTCGCTCGGATTTATGACTTGGATGTCGTTGCTATTCCTACCAACCGCCCAGCTGCGCGGGCAGATGAGCCGGACGTGGTCTATTTGCGCGAGGATGACAAATGGAAGGCAATCGTTGATGAAATTGAAAGTGCCCAGGAGGCTGGGCAACCTATCCTTGTCGGAACGACCAGTATTGAGAATTCCGAACTGGTGGCCAAGGCTTTGGGGCGAAGGGGTATTCCACATGAAGTCCTTAACGCCAAACATCATGAGAGAGAGGCTGAGATTATTCTGCAGGCGGGTCGAAAGGGCGCGGTGACGGTCGCGACCAATATGGCTGGACGAGGCACAGACATTGTCCTTGGTGGAAACCCAGATGGCTTAGCATCTAGTGAGGCAGCCGGTAAAGGCTTGTCGGAGGAGGCGCCGGGATTTCGTGAGATTGCTCAAAAGTGGCGCGAGACTTGTTCTGCAGAAAAAGAAGAAGTGATAGGCGCTGGAGGTCTTTATGTGATTGGAACTGAGCGGCACGAGGCTCGGCGTATCGACAATCAGCTGCGCGGACGCGCTGGGCGCCAAGGTGATCCTGGCGCGTCTCGTTTTTATCTTTCCTTAGACGACCCTTTGATGAAGCGTTTCTATCGCGAAGGTGTGAAGAACATGCTGGGAAGGCTTGGTATGGGCGATGGTGAGCCTGTTGAGAGTGGAATGGTCAGCCGGGCTATAGAAAAAGCGCAAAAGAAGGTCGAAAACTATCACTTTGAAATCCGTAAGAATCTTCTCGAGTACGACGAGGTCATGGATAGGCAGCGGCATCTTATTTATGAGCACCGGCAAGAAGCTCTGGAGGAAGGAGATCTGGAGGGCAGGGTAGAGATGATGTTTGAAGAGGTCGTCAACGGGGCAGTTGCTGATTGGGCTGGCGATGGGCGAGATGTTGGAATGGATGTGGAAGCCTTAGACCTGTGGGCTTCGCGGAAATGGGGCTGGAGCGGAGGCGTTGAATTGCTAAAAGATGCTGGCGAAGAGAGTGCTGCATCTTTGTTGCTCAAAGATGTTGAATCTCGGTACGCGAAGAGGAAGGAGGAGCTTGGTGCAGAGCAGCTTCACGGGTTGGAGCGCTTCCTTGTTCTCAATGCAATTGATAGCAAATGGAAGGATCACCTATACACGATGGACACTCTTCGCCAAGGGATTGGGCTGAGAAGCTATGCGCAAGTCGACCCAAAGAACGAGTACAAGCGTGAAGGACTTGAGCGTTTTCAGGAGCTTTTAGGCTCGGTTGCCGATGAGGTCACGGATTACATCCTTAAGCTCCAAATTGCTTTGGGCGACGAAGGGCGTTTAGGGCAGGCGTGGGAAGGTCAGCAGGCAGTTCATCCCGCCTTTTCTTCGACTTCGGCGGGGCCGGTTCCTGCGCGGCCTGGCCCGCAAAGGCAAGTGGCTGTTGGTTATGGAGAAGAGGGACCGCCTGAGGACCCCTATTCTCAGCAACGCGCTCAGCAGGAATCCGCGTCGTTGCCTGTCACTTCATCTTCACCTGCTCCGCCTCAAGAAAAGGTTCCCCGGAATTCACCTTGCCCGTGCGGCTCGGGGAAAAAATTTAAGCGCTGTTGCGGTCGAAGTTGAGGAGGTGAGTGCTTCCGGGAAGCGTCCGCGCAAGGCAGGTGCCTACCTGCTGTACGACGCTGTGCTTCTCTGTGCCGCATTGCCTCTCTTTGTGTGGTTTTCGTTTCGCCGGTTTGTTTTCGGGGATCGTTCCACTGCGACTCTCTCAAGATTGGGTCGAGTTCCTGGTTTTGTTCGCGATGAACGCGCAACCCTCCTCCTCCATGGTGTTTCGGTGGGAGAGATACGGGCAATGCGAAGCTTGGTCTCGCTTCTAAATACTCAGCGCCCAGATATTCGGTTGGTTATCTCTTCGGCTACGCGGACGGGCAAAGGAGAGGCTGATAGACTGTTTCCGCATCTGGACAGAACACAGTTTCCGCTGGATTTAGGATTTGCATGCCGCAGGTTTCTAAAGGCGATTCAGCCGCAGGCTGTTGTCTTGATGGAGCTGGAGATATGGCCAAATTTTTTACGCGCCTGTGACCGATATGGAATCTCGGTTGCAATTGTGAATGGCCGAATTACGGAAAAGTCAATGCGAGGCTATCGGCGAGTGCAGCGATTCCTGCCGCAGTTTGATCGCATCGCTTTTTATGGTGCTCAAAATGAGCGTTACGCAAATCGCTTTCGAACACTTCCTGTTCCAGACGAGGCGGTGGAAGTAACAGGAAACCTGAAGTACGACAATCTCGATGCGGAGCCACACCTTCGAGAAGGCTGGAGCGCTGTGAATTTCGTGGGCGCTCCTCCTCTTGTTCTTGGCAGTACGCATGCTCCAGAGGAAATGGAGATTCTTACTGCGGCCTTTGCTGACGCGAGGTTTGATGAGGTCTCCTGGGTCCTGGTGCCGCGGCATCCTCATCGCGCGGAGGGGCTTTTGCGAGAAATTCGAGCTTTAACCGCGAATCGTGAAGTGCTGCTTCGCAGTAATTACCAGGACGGACGTGACCTGAAAGCAGGGTCAATTCTCATAGTCGATTCAATAGGTGAGTTGGATGCGTTTTATGGGATTGCGTTTGCAGCTTTTGTGGGGGGGTCGTTGGTCGACCATGGAGGCCAAAACATTCTTGAGCCTGCTGCATGTGGAACTCCACAGGTTGTAGGGCCCTCAATAGGCAATTTTGCAGAGGAAGTTCGGTTGATTGAGAAGGAAGGTGGGCTTGTGAAAGCGAATAATGTGGTGGATTTGCTAGACTTCTTCGCCCTTTGGCTGGAGAGGCCTAAAGCAGCAAAAGTCGCTGGAGAAAATGCCCGGGAGACTCTCCAGGATCTTCGCGGCGCTTCGCAGGCTACGCTGGATGCTCTGGTGCGCATTGGAATAATTCCCATTAGAAATTGAATACTTATCTTTTTACCTCAGAATCGGTCTCGCGCGGTCACCCAGACAAGCTTGCAGACCAGGTAAGCGATGCAGTCCTTGACGCGTATCTTTCTCTAGATTCAGGGGCTCGGGTTGCCTGCGAAACACTTGCGGCGAATAATCGGATTGTTGTTGCGGGAGAAGTTAGTGCGTCTGATAGTGCGACCGTTGATGTGGAGAAAGTTGTAAGGGATTGTGTTGCAGATATCGGCTACGTGAGGCCGGAGGATGGGTTTTCGGCAGATAGTTGCGATGTGGAGATATCCCTTCAGAAGCAATCTGCTGACATTGCTCAGGGTGTTGACAGCGCGGCTGATTCTGGGAATTTGGGAGCCGGTGACCAAGGACTCATGTTCGGGTATGCCTGCAGAGAAACAGAGGTTCTCATGCCTGCGCCAATTTTTTGGGCACACGCCCTTATGGAGCGTCATGCTGCGTTGATAAAAACAGGAGAGCCTGATTGGCTTCGCCCCGATGCAAAGGCTCAGCTAACTTTTGCGTATGAAGGTTCACATCCTGCCGGAATCCGGCAGGCGGTTATTTCGACCCAAACGGCAGGTGTTCCGATATCGGACATTCGTGGCTATGTTGAAGAAGAAATCATTCGTCACGTGCTACCGCCCAACTGGGTTTCTGGGGAGACTGAGATACTGGTTAATCCCACAGGGAAGTTTGAGGTTGGTGGTCCAGTTGCGGATGCCGGCCTAACGGGGCGTAAGATTATTGTTGATACCTATGGCGGAGCATCAAAGCATGGGGGAGGAGCTTTTTCGGGGAAAGACCCGACCAAGGTGGATCGGTCCGCAAGCTATGCGGCGCGTTGGGCTGCTAAAAATGTCGTGGCCGCGGGTCTCGCGGAGCGGTGCGAGGTTCAGTTGGCCTACGTGATAGGCCTTGCCCGGCCTGCTAGCGTTCTTGTGAACACATTTGGAACTTGTGCACCTGGCGTTGATGACAGAAAGCTTGAGGAGGTTTTGGCCAGCTTGAAGGCATATCAGGGCAATGCTGCATTCACGCCCGATTGGATTTTAGGGAGATTGGCATTACGCCAACCTTCGGGCTATCAGTCAGAGGACGGATGGAATTACCAGATGACGGCGAGTCACGGGCACTTTGGTCGGGACTGTTTCCCTTGGGAAAGCCTGGATATGGTTAAAGAAATTAGTTCCGCTTTCCCGGCGCAGGCGGTTGAGATTTAGGCGCGGCGCGGCCGCGTACAATACATTCATGACCTCTACTACAGCCCCTCCTTTTAAAGTTGCGGATTCTGCTTTGGCGGATGAGGGACGCCTTTTAATCGAATGGGCGGAGTCGCGCATGCCAGTGCTGATGGCGCTTCGTGAGCAATGGGAAGAAGAGAAGCCCTTGGCCGGTCAACGTATTGCAGGTTGCTTGCACGTCACGAAAGAAACGGCGGTTCTTATCAGGACGCTGAAGGCTGCAGGGGCGGAAGTCTCTTGGTCTGGTTGCAATCCTTTGTCTACAAATGATGCAGTTGCCGCAGCTTTGGCCGAAGAAGGTATTGCCATTTTTGCTTGGTATGGTCAAAGCACGGAGGATTTTTATTGGTCGATTGACAGGACTTTGGACTTCAACCCAACGCTTACCTTGGACGATGGCGCAGATTTGATATTTCGCGTGCACAGTGAAAAGCAAGATTTCCTTCCTTCAATCGTGGGTGGGTCCGAGGAAACGACAACCGGAGTACATCGATTGCGGGCAATGGCAGCAGATGGCAAGCTGAGATACCCCGTAGTTGCGGTTAATGATGCTGAAACCAAATGGGATTTTGACAATGTCTACGGAACTGGACAGTCGAGCTTGGATGGAATTCTTCGGGCCACCTCGATACTTCTAGCGGGCAAGACGGTTGTCGTTGCAGGATACGGGCATTGTGGTCGTGGCTGTGCAATGCGGGCGGCTGGGGCTGGTGCCGACGTGGTAGTGACTGAGATAAAGCCCACTGCAGCCCTTAAGGCAACGCTTGACGGTCACAGGGTGATGCCAATGGACGAGGCTGCTGCGGTCGGCGATGTCTTTATCACGGCAACTGGGATGAAGGACGTGATTGTCGGGCGGCATTTCGAATCTATGAAGACCGGTGCCATTGTCTGCAATACCGGTCACTATGACTGCGAACTCAATCTTGAAGATTTGGTAACTATTTCGAGCGGGAGTCGTACGGTCCGCGACAATTGTGTTGAGCACAAGATGCCCGATGGACGGTGCATTTATGTTCTGGCCGAAGGACGTTTAGTGAATTTGGCTGCCGCTGAAGGACATCCCTCAGAGGTTATGGACATGAGCTTTGCTAATCAATTCCAAGCGATGATGCTTCTTGCTCGGGAAGGCGCAGGCATGGAGGCCGGAGTTCATGATTTGCCTGAAACTTTGGATCAGGATATCGCCACAGTAAAACTTGAATCGATGCAAGTAAGAATAGATCAACTTACGTCTGAACAGGAGGCATACGCTAATGATTACTCTCAAGGAACTTAATTCTCCAAAATCAGATCGCGGCACGCTAAGGAATCAAGGATTCACACTTCTTGAGATGATGGTGGTCATCATGATTATCGGCATTCTTAGCACCTCTCTCGTTGTGATGGTTCCAGAATTCATAGATCGGGCGCAAATGGCTGCAAGCGAAAAAAATATGCGCGATGTATACGCTGGAATGCTGATGTACCAAGAGGATCACAATGGTTCTTGGCCGCGTGACGATGGCCAGCGTTTCTTCCTGCGCTTGTGGAAGGACAGGTATCTTGATCGGACAGAGAAAAATGCACAGAAGTTTTTTAGTCCTCGGGATGGATTTAACAACTACATACCGGAAGGGGTTTCAGTCGAGGAATATCTCGACGACTGGGACAATATCGGTCCCTCAACGACGTCCTACGCCGGCTTTAATTCCGGTGGTGACAGGCTCCTGAGACGGAAGCTGGTGAAGGACCCAGGGAACACTGTGATTATGTCCGATGCATACCTTGTGCACCGAAATGCAATTGTTTACATGACCGCTGATGGGGCAACGCATCGCCTTCTCATTGCTGATCTTGCTGAGAGAGTGGGCATGGATATAGATGAGCTTCTAGAGATGGGGCTCGAGCCGGGGCCTGGGTGTATCGCCGAAGAGCTGCGCACGGTTAGTAATGATTGAAGAAGTTGCCACAGAATCAGCGCGAACCCGCAGGTTCTATCTGCGGGTTTTCGGCTGTCAGATGAATTTTTATGACGGCGAACTCATTCGGGCGGCATTTATAGAGCGAGGATGGGAAGAGACTCCTGATCCGGAGCAGGCAGAAGCCTGCTTGTTTCACACATGCTCAGTTCGTCATAAGGCAGAGGAAAAGGTTCATTCTTTACTGGGAGAATTGCGCGCGCGAAAGCGTCGGGACCCCGGATTAGTAGTCGGAGTCATTGGATGTATGGCAGATCGCGAAGGGCGTGAGCTTTTCGAGAGAGAACCGCATGTCGATATCGTGTGTGGCAGTCGGCATTTCCCCGGAATCCCCGATATGGTTGCTAGGGTTCTGGGAGGCGAAGAGCGCGTGCTTGCGTTGGGGGAATCGGAGGTGCCAGTTGATGCCCCAGTGCGTGACTTGAATGGTCGCCCCTCGCATTGGCAGGCTCATGTTGCAGTTATGCGTGGTTGCGATATGAATTGCACATTTTGTGTCGTTCCGCGGGTGCGAGGTCGAGTTGAAAGTCGTCCCCCTAGTGAAATCGTTGATGAAGTGCGGCGACTGGTTGATGCTGGGACTACAGAGGTACATCTTCTTGGCCAGACAATAGATGCATACGGCCGAGATTTGCCACGGGCCGGACGGCCTTCACTTGCTCTTCTTCTGGACTTGTTGGCCGAGGTAGATGGGCTTCATCGTGTGCGACTTGTCACTTTGCATCCTTCGTATGTAGATGTTGATCTTGCGGATGCAATGGCCCGTTCGCCGCAATTCTTGCGACTTCTCCCAATTCCCCTTCAATCGGGCAGTGACTCGGTTCTTAGGCGTATGAAGAGGGGGTACACGCTTGATCTATACCGTAAGCGAGTTGCCCTTCTGAAAGAGCGTATGCCAGATCTGGAACTAGTCTCTGACTGGATAGTGGGATTTCCTGGCGAAACAGATGAGGATTTTGAAGCTTCGGAGGCAGCACTTCGCGAGTTTGGGTTTATTCAGTCGTATGTGTTTCAGTACTCGCCCCGCCCAGAAACGGTTGCGTTTGGAATGAAAGACGATGTCCCTGCTCAGCTGAAGCGGCGGCGCAATATCCGACTTCTCGAAATACAGAGAGAAGTCGCCAAAGCGCGAACCCAGAAAATGGTTGGTGCTCAGTCCCAACTGATACTTGAGGAGCCGGTTGCAGATGGAAGCTGGCGAGGGAGAATTCACAATGGACATTTCGCGGTTATTGATACCTCCGAAGGAGCGCCAGGCAGATTGGTTAAGGCCCGCATGGAAGGATGGAACGGCAAGGAACTTCTAGCGATTCACTGAGCAGCCGAGATTTGGCGCTTCTCGAAAAAGCTAACGCTGAAGCGCTAAAGACCTCCTGGCTGATGACGGCGCCAAATCCGCGCGTTGGTGCTTTGGCTTTAAAAAATGGGCATGTTGTTGGCCGGGGGGCCCATGAATTCCTAGGAGGTATGCATGCGGAAGAGTCGGCGTTGCGGGACGCCGGGGCATGGCCGCGAGATTCATCGAAACCGTTAGGAGGCTATGTCGATGAAATGGTCGTTACGCTGGAACCCTGCAGCGCAGAATCAGAAAGCAAGCGACGTGCTCCTTGTGTTAAAGCACTTTTGGCGGCAGGTGTCCAGCGGGTTCTAGTGGGTGCAATTGACGTAAACCCGCAGCACCGGGGTCGAGGACTAGATGCGTTAAGGGAGCGCGGGGTCAAAGTCGACATTTCTTCGGAGCCGCTTCCTTTTCTTGTGTCTAACGCTGCTTTTTCGAGAAGTGTGGACAATCTCGACCGACCTTGGGTTTTGCTGAAATGGGCGGCGACCTTAGATGGAAAAGTGGCTGCGCCGATTGGAGGCCCGAAGTGGATTAGTGGCGAGGAGTCGCGAAAGGAGGTTCATAGGATTCGGGCGCTTTCTGATGCGGTCCTGGTCGGGAAGGGAACCT
This sequence comes from Planctomycetota bacterium, assembly GCA_003501525.1. Lineage (GTDB taxonomy): Bacteria > Planctomycetota > UBA1135 > UBA1135 > UBA1135 > UBA1135. The sequence continues at coordinate 5,652 of DNPI01000167.1, read as the reverse complement.
TGGAAATCGACAACCCTCAATTGGATGCCCGCCCGAGTGGCGGTATGTGCGAATCTCAACCTTTACGTGTTTTTCTGGGTGGGGGTGCCAGTGTTGGCTCAAGCGCCGCAGTCTTTTCGAGGCCAGGTTTGCGCCTGTGGGTTCTTGGTGCGGAGGAAAGCCCTTCGGATGCGCTTGAGGCGGGCATGGACTCGGGAGAGGATTGTGTTATTAAGGTTGAGAAGGGCCATCATGGTTTAGATATCCGTGCTCTTCTCGAATGTTTACGGAAAGATTTTTCAGTGAAGCGGCTGCTAGTGGAAGGAGGCCCGACAACACACGGAACTTTTTTAAGTGAGGGGCTGGTCGATGCTGTTTTGCTCTACAGGGCGCCTAAAGTTTTTGGTGGGGGACTGGCCGCCTGTCAAATGGATGAATTAAGTGCCGTTGAGCTTGACGCAAGCTCTGTCGAGCGTCGCATTCTTGGCGAAGATAGCCGCGAAGCCTTTCAGGTGAGAACTATCAATTAGTTCTCTTGCTTTGCCTGCTCGACTCGCGCAACAGCATTTCGGTCAATTTTAAGGCGCACCTTTTCGTCAACTTTGATGCTTATTGTTTCTTCATCCATCCGCGCTATTTGTCCATGTATTCCTCCGGATGTCACGACTCTGTCGCCCTTCTTTAAGTTCTCGCGAATGTTTTTCATCTCTTTTTGGCGCTTGTTTTCAGGGCGAATGACTACAAGCCAGAGGAAAGCGAGCAGGAGACCTATCCATAGGAAGCCGGTGAACATGTCGCCACCTCCTGTAGTAGGGCCAAGGCCCGTGGTTGTTTGGGATTGGGCTGCCTGATCAAGGCCCGTTGAGGTGAGCGGAGGAAGACTCCCCTCTTGCTGCTGTGCGAAGAATGTAGACAAGAGATGCATGATGGTCAGTTTCTGGGATAATGAGCCGCGCATTCTAGCTAAGGTGCGCACACTACATGACCCGAGGAACCGTCGTTACGGCCCTTTCAGGAGGTGTCGATTCAAGCGTTGCGGCTTTGTTGCTCCAGCGCGAGGGGTGGGATGTGGTCGGGGTTTTTCTGCGAAATGGTGTGGAGACACCTCGGAGTGCCTGCAGTTTGAAGCAAGGGTGCTGCTCTGCTGAAGACGCTGCAGATGCAGCTCAGGTGGCGGATCAACTTGGAATTCCATTTCACTCTGTTGACATGGAGGTGGAATTCAATGCGATTCAGCGGGAGTTTCGGGCTGCCTATGGGCGAGGGCATACGCCGAATCCGTGTGCATCTTGTAACAGAGATATAAAGTTTGGTGCGCTGGCGAAGATTTCCGAGGCGATGGGAGCCGATGGATTAGCGACAGGGCACTACGCCCGGCTGGTTCATAAAGAAGGCTACGTGGAAATATTCCGCGGGGCTGATGCGGAGAAGGATCAATCATATGTTTTATTCCCGGTGGCTCCGGCTGTTTTAGGGCGCTGTTTTTTGCCCGTCGGTGGATTGAAGAAAACGGAAGTGCGAAAGATTGCGGAAGAGGCAAGCCTGCCTGTCTTTTCAAAGCCAGATAGCCAGGAAATATGCTTTGTCCCTTCCGGGGACTATCGTGAGTATCTCTCTGAGAGCGGAGGTCTGGGTTTGCCTGGAAGAGTTCTGGATTTGGAGGGTAATGTTTTAGCTCGCCATTCCGGACATATGGGGTTTACGCGCGGCCAAAGGCGCGGGTTAGGCTTCGCGTCGACGAGACCTATGTACGTTATTGATATCAATGCGGACTCCGGTGATGTGATTGTTGGGCCTCGGGAGCAGACCATCGCTTCTTGGGCAGAGGTAGAAGATTTTCAATTCTTTGACGCTGACGTGGCGACGGGTCGAAATATGAAAGACGTCTTGGTGCAATACAGAAGTTCCCCTGGCGGGGTTCCTGCGAGCGTGGCAATGCTGTCGCGCGATCGCGCGAAAATAGATTTCGCGGGTGTGGCGGAAAGCGTGAACCCTGGGCAAGGGCTTGCCGTTTATGACGGAGAGCGTTTGGTCGCGGGTGGCTGGATTTGTGAAGTGGGCCATGCAGCTCCTTTTGTGGCGTGAATCTTTCTCGCGCATTCTTCTTCTTTTCGCTTGCTTGCTGGTTAACAGCGCTTTTTGTGGACAGGGCGGCTGGCAGAGATTGGGTTGTTGTTGATGTCAGCCCGAGTGTTTGGGCCGGAAACGAGCAGCGCTGGGAACGGATTGCCTCTTTTCCCTCAAGTAACTCAAGACTAGAGAAAGCTTGGAAAACTGGCCGCGCTTTTCGGATTGGGGGGGAGCTTTCCGCGTGGGACCCCAGCCACAATCCCCCTACAGATGTTGGCAGTAATTTAGGGCGAGCGATCGCTGAGCTCGGTAAAAAAGTAGGAAAAGCTGACCGTGTTTTTTTCCTCACAGATGGAAAATCGACAGATGAGCTCCCTCCGAGTGTTAGTTGGGTTGGCGCCGAAGTCATTTGGGAAGAACTGGTCGCTCGACCTGGCTTTTTGGATATGGAGCTCCCTCAAGCGTGGCCGGCTGAGGGAAGGGCTTTGATTCGGGCCTCTTTCGTTGGCAAGGAGGAGGACCTGCAGGATGTTCGAGTGGAGTTTCCTCGTGAGGGTTGGGCGCCGCATGTGGAATCCCGGCGCCCAGTAGGCAATCTATGGGAATGGGCATTGGACCCAGGAGCGCAGAGGAATAAAGATGTCTCCGTAAGAGTGAGTGCTCGGTTTGGGCACGGGTGGGAGTCGAGGGGGGGGGTGATTATGGCCAGGGGCCATGGCTTGGCAGCTCCTATAGCGGCAGAGCAAGGTGAAGAGAAGATTCGTGCGGCATTGCGCCGCGACCGGGTTGCTCTTGTCGTCTCAAAGAGTGAGTCAGCATGGTTTGATCTCCCGTCTTCCTTGTGCCCGTTTATTTCAAGCGCGCCACCAGCTCCGCAGGTCGTGGTTCTTGATTGCTCCGGCAGTATGAGTGATGGGAAGCTTTCGAGTGCTTTGGATGTACTGGAGAAATGGGCTGAGTGGACAGGAAAGAGGCTGTTAGTGCTGCCTTTTTCATCGGCACCATTTGATGCAATTGATATTGCTTCTGCAAACGGAGTGAGCGTCCTTCGGGCGATTGCTCCTCATGGACCGACCAACCTGAGTTTAGCCTTAGAGAAGGCCGTTTCGCTGATTCCAGAGAGAGGCTTGATTCTTCTAGTGAGTGATGGTCTGGCACCTGAGCCGCTCGATGGATGGGGTAGTTTCAAAAAGAGTGTGTTGGGGAACAGAGAGGTTGTTTCCGTTCCAGTTGGCTCCACGGCTGATTACGCGGTTTTATCTGCATTAGGGAAGATGGTTAAGCCTTTGGATTTGCCGTCGTCTACCCAATCGTTTGCTGTTCGCCTGCGCCAGGGATTGGAAGAGAGCACGCGAACTTCTTCTCTTCCGGCATCTGCGGTTCCGGGGTCTAGTCTCCCTTTGCCCGATGCTATTCCTGGCTTAAGTGAGCGTCCCTTGTTCCGTGAGGCGCCAGGTGCAGAAGTCTTATTTAGGGATGCGACGGGGGCAGTAGTCGGAGCGGTAATCCGGATTCCGGAGGGTGTCGTCATTGGGCTTCTTAGCCCTGTTGTTGCAAACACGCGTGAGGTGTTTGAGGCAACGATTCGTGCAGCCGCACAGGGTGGAAACATAATTCGTTCGTCCGGATTTGTGGTGAGCGAAGGCTTTCCGTTTAGAGTCGCATCTCCTAGTGGCTCAGGAGTAGCAGACCTGTTGAGTCCGATTCCTTCTGCAACTTACGCAATGCCGGACCCCTCTCCATCCTCATGGATTTCTGTCCAGTCAACTGATTTGCCCCCATATTCGATTCCACCCAATCAGACCAGCGAGTTCTCTTCTAGTACTGAGCAGTGGGTGGAGTGGTTGGCTGAAATAGGAAAAGCTAAAGAGCGCCCATTTTCTCAGCGATTTCTCTTGAGTGGCCTTTTTCTTGGCTTGGTGGCGCTATTCTTGAGGGCAAAGGAGAGCACCGTTGACTGAAGTTCGCTTTTGTAGCCTTTGTGATGAGTCTGTTCCTGAATCGGAGGTTCAGGATGGGCGCGTTCTTGTTCTTGAGAAGCGCTCTCTGTGCGTGGACTGCAAGCGCCTTGTTGCGAAAGTTGGGAGCTCATCCCGTGGTCCAGGAATCGGAGTAATAGGCGTTGGGTTGGCTTTAGTCGCTGGAGCGACTTCAATTTGGGGCTGGCAAATGGAACGGCGGGAGATGGCTAAAGTTGTTGGTGACCAGGCGGCTCGACTAGAGCGAGCGGAGCGGAGCGCTGATAGGCAGGCGTTGCGTGGCGAAAAGTCCGCCCGTGAAGTGTCGAAGGAAGTTTCAAGTCTTATTGAAGAGTTGGCGGTAATCGCATCAGGGTTCCGTCAGTGGGAATCTGAAACAGTTAAATCCATCCAGAGCCTTGAAGTGGTTGCTCAGGCAGGCGTAGAGGCGGCCTCTCGCCAAGAGTCGTTTGCTCGGGATCTCAAAAGTGCTCAGGGGGAATTGGGGTTGTTGGACGAAAAAGTTCGCTCGCTAAGAACGGCGCAGGAGGGTTTCAGGGACAAGCTGGATACGCTGGAAGCGCTGCAGAAAGCGGCCGCCTTGAATATCACTTCGGGCGAGAAAACATCCCGAAGCAAGTTTTCGGTAGAGATCGCAGGCCGACTGAAGAGGCTCATTGATGATGATCCCCAGGTGCGGTACGAGGCCCTCGAGTCTCTCTCGCGCGAAGAGGATGCGCGGCTGGTCCCTCAGGTCCTCCCTCTTTTGGCGGATAGCCATGAATTTAATCGCTTTTTGGCGGCTAGCATTCTGGGGAAATGGGAGGCGCGGACTTCGGTGCCTTTCCTCGTTGAAGCGCTCGGCGACTCCTTTAGCTTCGTGCGCGAAGCTGCCGTTGTTGCTCTTCGCAAAATAACAGGGCAGAACTTTCGCTTTGACCCTGTCTCTGAGGAGTCAAATCGTGAGCTTGCTATTCAGAGTTGGCGAACTTGGTGGCAGGCCAATGGAAAGAGCTTCCTGGGGCAAGAGGGCTGATTTAGACTCTCCGGCCCCTAAAAAGCTATACACGTATGACACACCGCGTAACCCTTCTTCGTGGAGACGGTACTGGCCCAGAGCTAGCCGAAGCCACTCGACTCGTTTTAGATGCCACAGGTATTCCGTTTGATTGGGATGTCCAAGAAGCAGGCATAGATGTTTTTGAGTCCTCCGGGACTCCGATGCCAGAGGAGACGTTGGAATCAATTAAGGGCAATCGCCTTGCGATTAAAGCTCCAATCACAACTCCAGTCGGGAAGGGGTTTCGTTCGGTGAATGTGGCCCTTCGTAAGGAATTTGATCTTTTTGCTTGCGTTAGGCCTTGCAAGTCATATCCAGGTGTCAGGTCGCGTTATGAAGGGATCGACGTCGTTATTATTCGTGAAAACACGGAAGATTTATACGCCGGCTGCGAGTTCCAAGAGGGAGCGGAAGAGACATCTGCGCTCATTGAGACGATTGAAAATCTAGGAGGGGGGGCGCTGCGCCCTGATTCGGGAATTAGCATTAAGCCGATTTCGATTCAAGGTTCCGATCGGATTATCAAGTTTGCGTTTGAATACGCGAGAGCAAACGGTCGGGAAAAAGTAACCTTGGTTCATAAGG
>DNPI01000133.1 GCA_003501525.1 Planctomycetota bacterium | reverse complement strand
AGCTTGCTTGCGCCAGAGCTAGCAGATTTGGACGCAAGATTTGAGGCTCTTATTCGCACGAGAGTGCTTGATTCAAACCAAAGAGCCAAAGCTTTTTCTCTCGATAGGGCTCGGCAGGTGGTTCGGCCATCTACTCCTCGCTAACCTTGGCGATAGAGGACGTCGATGCGAAGTCTCGGAATAAGTCTTAGACCGGAAGGTTTCACTTACGCTTTAGTGGAGGGGACCGGAAAAAAACACGCTTTGAAGGCAGCAGGGGGAGAGGATTGCTTTGGCCGGGGCCAGGATGCTTCTGCTGATTTTGGGCTAGCGATTGCCTCAAGCCTTAAGAGGGTGGGGAAAATTGACAAGGCAGTTTTGTCGCTCCCTTCAACAGGCGCAGTGCTGCGAGAGATTAGTTTGCCGTTTAACGAGAGAGATAAAGTCGAGCAAGTTCTTAAATTCGAAATTGAGTCGGATCTCTATCACATTGATGTGGAAGAAGTTGTTTGCGATTTCCTCGAATTACATGATGAGCGAGCTACCACCAATCTTTTGGTTGGAGCTCTTCCTAAAGCGCATGTAGGTGCTGCTCTAAAGGTTGCTGAGCAAGGCGGTGTTGACGCTGCTGTCGCAGATCTAGACCTCGGGTCCCTTTTTACAGCTTTATGCAGCTTGCCCAAGAGCGAGGACTCAGGGGTCGAGGCCTACCTTTATGTCGGAGGGCTTGGGAGCTTGCTGTTGATTACGAGCGAGGGTGACTTGCGGGCTGCTCGTAGCATTCGGCTAGGTTGGAAAGAACTGACAAGAGATTTCGAAGTTGAAATGAGTTTGGCCGAGGAGGAACTCTCTGAACCAGGTGAAGTGTCTGCAGATACCCCTGAGGGCGAGAGCACGGATGATGAGGGTCAGGGTGCCACAGAAGAGGGTGAAGGAGAGCTGGAGGGGCCGCTGTTCGGGGCGGACGGCTCTTTGTTGAATAGCTTTGATTTAGAGAGCGCCCTCGAGCGAGCTACTTCGGAAGCTAAATCTAGCTTTTTGCATCGCATGGCCAACGAAGTCCGGCGGGCAATGGCAGTAGTTACTGGGTTGCAGGTTGAGCACCTTTATCTCTTAGGGGCGCGTGTTCAGGGTATGGAGTCGGCACTTTCTGAGCGGCTTGGTGTGGATGCAGCTCCTCTCGATTTAGGGGTTGAAGATGAGTTAGGGGCTGCACCCGATCCTTTAGCCTATGGTGCTGCCTTACGCGGCTTGGGGTGTGAAGGTTCCCCGATGGATTTTCGCCGTGAGGAGTTTCGTTATACCCAAGGGCTGGAGAGAATTCAGGGGCCACTTACATATGCTCTCGTAGGGATACTTGCCTTTTGCTTAGCCGATATGGCAATTAATGTTCGTCAGGCACGAGTTATTGCTCGGGATCTTTGGTCATTGGAAAACCCGCGGAGTCTCTTGAGTAGAGCTGCGGCCAAGGTTGAGCGCTTGAATGAGGCGCTTCCGCCGGATCCTCCTGGCGAGTGGGTTATCGCCTCTAGCTATGAGGCGACGGAAATTGCCCCTGAGGCTCGTATGAGTAATTTGCGAGGCCGTGTGAGGCGAGCGGCAGATGCTTTAGACCAACTTGTTGGGGAGGGGGGCATCTCAATGCCTCAATCCTGTCTTGAGGCTTGGCGTCTTTTCTCGACAGTTTTAGACGAAGAAATGTCGCGTTATCCCGATCGTTGGATGCTTGAGAGTTTGGACTTCACTTCGATGGATGCAAAATTGACAGGTCGCAGCCCTCTCCCCGCTCATGTCAAGGTGATATTTGGCGTCTCGGTTCATGGTGTGGAGTTGGCGCCGACGGCCCAATTGGAGGCAATTCAATCTGCTTTCCAGGCGCAGCCATGGGTAGTTGGGGATGTTTCGCTGCAGGCCCCTATTGGTCCGGCAGATGTTGACAATGCTCGTTATGCAATGATGGAAGTGTTGATTTCGACGGAAAAGGGTAAGGAGGCTGGCATTTGAACCCTCGTCGTGAACTGTTTCTTCTCGGTCTACTCGCGTTGGGTGCTGTAACGGCGCGTTTCTGGGCTGTCTCCAATTTGGATGACCATCGCTCCGCGCAGCAGGCTCATCAGAAGCAATATCAGTTCATCATGGAAACAGTCGATGACCTTTCTCTGAGGCGAGAGCATTTGTCTTTGGCTGAAGATCAGCAGGGTTTTTCGAGCCATTTTTCAGCTATTGGCGTGGAAAAAGCAAATACTGGTCAGGTTACGACTCAGCCAAACAAGAGAAGCCCCAAGGGCAATTTTCGAGATACGGTTTTGACGATTAACTTCGAAGAGAGTGACCCCCGTTTTTCGCGCGAACAGCTTTGGGTTTTTCTCTACAACGGAGAGAACCCAAAGCTAATTCCAAGAATGAGGTCTACTCGATTCCACATTGTCCCCGCTTATGGGGACAATGCTCGCCGTGAAGTGCCCAAAGGCGTTGACAGATCCGATCTTTGGCGCGTACGGGAGATGGCCTTTACGCAGCGGAATCCCCTGGAGCCCACGGGCTAATTCATGAGCTAGAGTAATTTCCGGGCGAGCCCGAGAATGCCTTCACGCCAAGGGCTGCGATGGTTTTTTCCCGGTTTCGGCAAGCGCTCTCGATTTTCACGATACCAATCCCAAGCGGCGATTAATGTTTTCGCATTTGAGGATTGCGGTGTCCAGCTCAACTTTTGCAGCTTAGAGGTGTCGACTTCGCTGTTTTTATCAGCTGTCTCCCAAACCCACCGATACAGAGGAGAGAGTCCGGTGGCACCAGCGACAGCCAATGCCGCTTTAGCTGGCAACGCAGGAATAGGAAGGATTCGGCTTCCAGTCTTTGCATGGGCGAATAAAGCTCCTAAATCTTCGGCCACAGTTCGATAGCAATTGGCGCCAACATTGAACACCCCATCCGTTTCTTCAGGTCGGAGCGTGAGGATCAGGTCTATTGCTGTAATCAAATCTTCGACGGCAAGCAACTGGTAGCGATTGCCCCCTGTCCCTAGCACAGGAATTTTTCTGCCTTCCGCAATCCATTCGAGGAGTATTTGAAAAACTCCAAGCCGGCCTGCTCCTACGAAGGTTTTGGGGCGGAGGACACAGACCGGCTGCCCTTTTTGGCGAGCCTCGGCGCAAAGTGCTTCAGCTTCAATCTTGCTTGCGCCGTACGGGCCGATTCCTCGCACTGGAGCATCTTCCTTCGCAGGACCGTTGGAGGTGTTTTGATACACAGCCGTGCTGGAGATATGAATAATCTTGTCTACATTCATTTTTGCACAACTTTCGAGAACTGTTTTTGTCCCTTCGCGGTTGACGCTGGCAATTTCAGCCTTTGGCATGAGGGGTAAGCCAGCGGCGGCATGTACCACGGCATCACAGCCTTGCAGAGCGGTTTCCAAGAGGCGGCTGTCTCTGACATCACCACGAAAGTAGCGATCTGTGGGAGGAATCCCGGCCTCGGCTGGGTCGGCAGTGTCTAGGAGAACAATGTCTTTTTGTTCTAATTCTCGAACGAGGTGATGTCCAAGAAAACCTGCCCCCCCGGTGACTAGGACCCGCATCTAGTGCAGGTAGATAACCCACATTACAACTCCTGCGAAGCTAGCCAGATTCACAAGACTCGGTCGGTCGGTCAGGAGAGCTCGGTTCGGTCGCTTACCCAGAAGGCCGGTGTAGATTAAGTGAAGATAGCGAAGAATCCCGTATAGGACGAAAGGGAGAGTCCATATCATGCCGGGCATTCCGGCTTTTGAACTGACAATGTCCATTTCGAGTAGCGCTCCGGGCAGAAGGGTGTACAGGGCGTAGGTCACGACTGTGATTGAAGCGGCAATCCCTATCATGAGATCTAACCCTGGTCCGATGTATTGAGCTAATAGAGGCCTTGCTGCCGTTCCGTCTTCTCCTAGTGCGAGGACTTCAATTTTGCGCTTACAGAGAGCGAAAAGGAGTGCTAATTCTGCTCCGCAAGCGACAACCCATGGCGAGAGTGGCGCTTCGATAGCCCAAACTCCAGCAAGGATGCGTAGGAGAAATCCGCCAGCGATGCAGAATACATCTAAAAGGATTACATGCTTGAGCCAGCAGGAATAGCAGAAGTGAAGGAAAAGATACGCGCCCAGCGCCAGCCTAATAGAGTTTGGTGCAAAAAGGAGAGCGCCAGCTCCAAGGCCGGCACAGGTAATGGCTGCGAGAGATAGCGATAACTTTCCCGACGCGATTGGCCGGTTTTTTTTAACGGGATGATGCCTGTCACGTTCTCTGTCTTGGATGTCATTCCAAAGATAGACCGATGATGACGCTGCGCAGAAAAGGAGGAATGTTAGTCCGGCTTCAAGGAAAGCTTCTGAGTCAGCCGCCCGGCCGCTGAAAACTAACCCAGTAAACACGACAGCATTCTTTATCCACTGGCGTGGGCGGAGGCTGCGAAGGAGCGGGCCCATTGCGACAGGATAACTCCTTTGTGTTGGCTTCAGGGTTATCCGGCGCTAATAGGGAACCATGCGCGAATCGCACATCCCCATCGCTCACTCGGGCCTAGGCGTGCAGGGTTGAGAAATGGGTCGCGTGCGGGGTCAAGGGTTTTGATTAATAGCCGGCGGCTTCTGAGCGCAGCGGCTCGCAATCCTCGAGCTAGCCTAGCCCCAACTCGGTTAGTAGTAGGCAATCCTTGATTTATAAGATCCATTGCCCACATAGCCTGTCCGCGAATGAATTCCTGGACAGGGGGGGTGGGGAGTCCGTTGAGGAATTCCTCGACCGAGGCTCCTGCTCGTTCTAGTTCATCAACGGGGAAAGGGAATTTTCCGGCAGCAATATGTTCGGGGATATCCGTCAGCATTCGGGTTAGCGCAAAGCCAACGCCAAGGCGCTCGGCTGGTGCAAGGACATCGTCCTCGGTGCGTTGGGCCAGGGACAAAAAGCATCGAGCTATAGCGGAAACCCTTGGGTGCATCCAAGAGAGAAGTGCGCCTTTTGTGCTTGGGCAATTGGGAAGCGGGCCAGCAGGGTATTGAAGTAGAGCTCGGAGGTCGGAATGTGAGATTTCGCCAGCAGCCGCTGAGCCCCAAAGGGCCAAGAGAAGGGGGCCGTTTGGTCGTCCTCTTAGCATCGCTTCAAATGCGGCAGCGAACTCTTCATTGTTGCTTTTAGCCGGGCCGCAAGAGACGGCGAGAATAGGGTCAATGGTTCGCAACAAGCCCCGTGGCATGAGGATGGGCCCTGGGTACAAGTCGCCCGCAGCTTCACGTGCGAGCTGTGTTGCGAACCTCGAAGAGTGATTGAAGTCCATGAAAATCCTACTCAGGGGTGGAAGCGGGGGCGGGGGCTCCTCAACATAGGCCCACCCGGTTCTACCTATTTCTTCTCTCTTTGTGGAAACCTATTCGGATTCGACTTTGGGACGATAGAATGACGGATTGTTCCCAGTTCCCAAAATGCTCGATTAAGGATGGCACACGGCTCACAAACAGAGCAAAAGCCCGAAAAGAAAGATCGCCTTGAAGAGGTTGTAATTCGCCTCGCTGGTGATTCTGGTGATGGTATGCAATTGACGGGGAATCAATTCACCAACACCTCCGCATTGCTGGGGAACGATTTGGCGACGTTCCCGGACTATCCGGCGGAAATCCGTGCTCCAGCGGGATCTTTACCCGGTGTTTCTGGATTCCAGGTGCGATTTTCTTCAAAGGACATTCATACGCCTGGTGATGCGCCAGATGCGATGGTTGTCATGAACCCCGCGGCTTTCAAAACTAATGTGGAAGACCTTAAGCCGGGAGGATTGTTAATTGTCAACACAGGAAATTTTTCTGAGTCCGATCTCAAGAAAGCGAAATACGACCATAACCCCTTAGAGGATGATTCCCTTCGAGAGCGTTTTCGGGTTCTAGAGCTAAACCTGAATCAGGCGACTCTTGATGCTGTTGAAGGCAGCGGCTTGACCAGTAAGAATGCCTTGAGGTGCAAGAATTTTTTAGCTTTAGGAATTCTCTATTGGGTCTATTCTCGTCCTCTCGAGCCAACGGAAAAATGGATTGGCGAAAAGTTCGCGAAGCGACCGGAGATTGTTGAAGCCAATCGGATGGCTCTACGGGCGGGTCACAAAATTGCCGACAACTCCGAACTCCTACAGGTGCAGTACGAAGTGCTGCCTGCGGATCTTCCTGCAGGAACCTACCGAACTGTTATGGGGAATTCTTCCCTAGCGATGGGTTTGGTGGCAGCCGGTCGGCTAAGTGGTTTGACTCCTTTTTATGGCAGCTATCCCATCACTCCTGCTTCTGATCTTTTGCATGCTCTTTCGCGTTACAAAAATCATGGTGTCATAACCTTTCAGGCAGAAGATGAGATCGCGGCAATCACTTCTGCTATTGGTGCAAGCTATGCCGGGTGTATTGGAATGACAGGCACCTCAGGGCCGGGATTGGCTTTGAAGACTGAGGCCTTGGGTCTTGCGGTATCTGTGGAATTGCCGCTTGTCGTTGTGAATGTTCAACGAGCTGGCCCATCCACTGGCATGCCGACAAAAACAGAACAGGCTGATTTGCTGTTCGCAATTTTTGGACGGAATAGTGAAGCGCCACTTCCAGTTTTAGCCCCTTCTACCCCCACGGATTGCTTTTGGACTGGAATTGAAGCAGTCCGTATCGCTGTAACGTATATGACACCGGTTCTTATCCTTTCTGATCTAGCTCTGGCGAATGGTGCTGAGCCTTTTAGAGTCCCCGATGTGGCTGATTTGGAGCCTTTCCCGATTCAGCACCAAGCTAAAAATGGCTCAGGTTTTGACCCTTTCAGTCGCAATTCGGAAACACTTGCTAGGCCTTGGGCTGTTCCCGGCACCATAGGTCTCGAACATCGAATTGGGGGATTAGAAAAAGCGGAGGACTCCGGAGATGTTAGCTATGACCCAGAAAACCATGAACGAATGGTCGAACTCCGAGAAAAGAAGGTTATGGCAATTGCGGATGCTTATCCTGCAACAGAAGTCTATGGCCCGGAATCTGGAGATCTTGTGGTCTTAGGTTGGGGGTCCACTTATGGCTCCATCAGGGGGGCAGTGGATCGTTGCCTCGCCGAGGGCAAGCAAGTGGCTCAGGTCCACATTCGGAATCTTTGGCCGTTGCCTAAGGACTTAGGAGAAATCCTGTCTCGTTATGAGAAGGTATTGATTCCTGAAATGAACAGGGGGCACCTTGCGCGCCTGATTAGGTCTGAATTCTTGCTCGACTCAATCTCTCTGTCTAAAGTCCAAGGCCGGCCGTTTCCTACATCTGAAATAGCAACCCGTATTGAAGAAATTCTTAGCTGATTAAATGTCAGAAGCCGCGACCCTTACTAAGAAGGATTTTGTATCGGACCAAGAAGTGCGATGGTGTCCGGGTTGTGGCGATTACGCCATTCTCAATGGAGTCCAGCAGGTGTTTGCTTCTCTTGGCGTTCCGAAGGAGCAATTCGTTTTGATTTCCGGTATTGGTTGCTCGAGCCGGTTTCCTTATTACCTTGATACTTACGGCTTCCACACGATTCATGGCCGTGCGCCTGCTCTGGCTTCCGGGGTTAAAATTGCCAATCCCGACCTTGATGTTTGGGTGGTCACTGGGGATGGAGATGGCCTTTCTATTGGAGGCAATCACCTCATCCATGCTATGAGGAGGAATTTAAACCTGAAAGTTCTCCTGTTCAATAACCGGATATATGGCCTTACGAAGGGGCAATATTCTCCGACTTCTGAGCCTGGCAAGAAGACGCCCTCTACTCCCTTTGGATCTTTAGATGAGCCTTTCAATCCTATTGCCGTTGCGCTTGGGGCTGGTTCCACTTTTGTTGCTCGTACGGTTGATACTCGTCTGCCGCATCTTAAATCTGTTCTAGAGGCAGCTCATGCTCACAAGGGTTTCGCCTTTGTCGAAATATTGCAGAACTGCGTTATTTTCAACGATGGAGCTTTTGACCATATTGCTGGTCGCGAAGTTCGAGATGATCGTCTTGTTGATCTTCGTCCCGGCGAGCAGCTCACTTTTGGCAAAGAGGCAAACAAAGGTCTGAGATTTACACCTGATTCCATAGAGGTGGTGGCTTCAGAAGATGCCGACACTTGGGACTCCTCTCGCCCGGCAGGTGCCCGAGCATTCAGAATATGCCAAGGTTCAGAACATGAAGATTTGCCGGTACCCGTTGGTATTTTTCGGGCAGTTGAACGCCCTGTTTTGGAGGATATGATTCACGAGCAAATTGGGCAGGCGACTGAATCGTTAGGCGAAGGAAGCTTGGAATCCCTGCTTGCAGCAGGAGAGACTTGGCAGGTTGACTGAATCTGCCCCTTGAACCTTTCTGCGGCGAGCTTAGAAACTAGTTTCCGTTCGTTCGCTTGCCCCCCCCTGAGTCGTGTACTTCGAATACGCAAACGCCTTGGTTTTCCTTTTGGCTGGGATGGGCTTGACTGTAGTTGGGCTCTTCCTCGGTTCTCTTATTCGACCGAAGCGAGACACTGAAGAGGGTCTAGAGGCATATGAGTGTGGCGAAGAGCCAGTTGGCGAAGCTTGGTTTCGTTTCGATATCCGTTTCTACACCATTGCGCTTGTCTATTTGGTATTTGCAGTGGAGGTGGCGTTTCTTTTCCCTTGGGCAAGGGTTCTGAAAGAAGCTGTAGCAGAAGAGGGTTTGGGAGCCGCGGCCCTTCTTGAGGGATTTCTTTTTACAGGGGTTTTGGTGCTCGGCCTAGCGTGGGTATGGGCGAAGGGGGATCTTGACTGGGTCCGCGCCTGGAAACCGTCTCCGCCTGGGGGCCGCAAATGAGTTCAGGTCCTCTTGTCGGTCAATTCGATGACAATGTCCTCACAACACGTGTCGATTGGATGGTGAATTGGTCTCGCCGCAGCTCACTTTGGCCGATGACGTTTGGTTTGGCCTGTTGTGCCATTGAAATGATCGCAGTCGGCGGGCCTCGGTTTGATATCGATAGATTTGGGGCCGGAGCATTTCGTGCGACGCCCAGACAAAGCGACTTGATGATTGTTGCCGGTACTGTGAATTTCAAAATGGCTGAACGCATACGCCGCCTTTGGGAGCAGATGGCGGAACCTCGCTATGTGATTGCGATGGGAGCTTGCGCTACAGGCGGTGGTCCCTACCACCAGTACGGCTACACCGTTGTCAAAGGTGTAGACCGAGTTATTCCTGTGGACATTTATGTAGCGGGATGTCCTCCTAGGCCAGAAGCATTGTTGGATGGCTTGATGGCTCTTCAGCGAAAAATTGATAGAGGCCGGATTGTGCGAAAGCCGGAGACCGGACCCGTATAGGAATATGACAGTCGCGCGAGATGCTTGTTGGGGCCCTGCGCAGGTACATGCATTAGCAGTGCGCGAGGCTTTTGAAGCCATTACAGCGTCTGGCTTTCTTGTGACTTTAGAAGAGCCTGATTTGCCTTTGCATGCTCCGGAGGGCGAATCTAAGGACTTGGCACGCCGTAGAAAGCAAGAGGGTGACCTTTCTGTTTGGCGCGGTGATCCCTATCTCCTGCTCCCCGAAGCATCTCAGCTTGTTGACGTCTGTGTTTCCATTCGGGAAGACTTGGGGTTCAGCATGCTTTATGACCTTGCTGGTTGTGATTTGTCTGCTGACGCGGCCAACTTGCAGATCGTCTATGGATTCTTAAACCTCTCAAGAAAGCAGCGCTTAGTTCTGCTGACAGAGGTTGCAAAGGATCAACTGCATCTTCCCTCGGTAGCGAAGGTGTTCCCTGCGGCCGATTGGCATGAGAGAGAGGCTTCGGAGATGTATGGCTTGATTTTTGATGGCCATCCGGACCCTCGAGCTCTCTTGTTGCCGGAAGACTGGGAAGGCTTTCCTCTTCGCAAAGATTATGTTTTCCCTGAGGAGTACGGAGGCATCCCATGGGCTTGACCCCTTCTTTTGCTCAGGCCCCGGGCTCTGAGGTCGAAGTAGCTGTTCCCACTCAAGATTGCTCAATCAACATGGGGCCTCAGCATCCGGCGACACATGGAGTAATGAGGCTTCTCCTTAAGGCTGACGGAGAAGTTCTGACGGGAGCTCAAGCTCACTTGGGTTATTTGCATCGGTGTGCCGAGAAAATTGGAGAAAATGTCGATTGGACTCAATACCTCCCGTACACAGATCGATATGACTACTTGTCCGCCATGAACAATAATTTGGGGTACAGCCTGGCTGTGGAAAAGTTGATGGGCCTTGAAGTTCCCGAAAGGGCACAATGGATGAGAGTCCTTCTTGCGGAGCTCAACCGCATTGCTTCCCATCTCTTTGCGGTCGGCACATATGGTCTTGACCTAGGAGCATTTACGCCGCTTTTTTACACCCTGCGTGAGCGCGAGGAGATACTGGATCTTTTCCAGGAGATTTGTGGGGCACGCCTGACGTGCACTTTTATTCGCCCCGGAGGGCTTTTTAATGATGCTCCAGAGGGATGGCTTGAGAAGGTCGAATCTTTTCTCTGCCGTTTTGAAGAGAGGTGGAAGGAGTACGACGCGCTTCTCCTTCGGAACAAAATTTTTATCGAAAGAACTGCTGGGATTGGAACGCTTTCTGGCAATGATGCTGTTACTTGGGGGGTGACAGGGCCTCTGCTGCGAGCCTCTGGCGTGGATTGGGATTTGCGTCGCGATCAGCCTTACCTTGTTTATGACCAATTAGATTTTGAGGTTCCGTTGGGTGTGGGGCGTCAAGGTGAAGTTGGCGATTGCTGGGATCGCACGGAGGTGCGGATGTCAGAGATGTTGGCGTCTCTTTCTATGATTCGCCAGTGCTTAGACAAGATGCCAGATGGGGCAATTCAGCATCCGGATGCTGGACCCGTTTTGCGACCAGCCCCAGGGCGAGCCTATGTAGGAGTTGAAAACCCTCGAGGGGAGTTAGGGCATTGGCTGGTATCAGATGGCACAAAACATCCTGTTCGCGTGCGCATGCGCTCGCCGTCTTTTTGCAACCTTTCAGTTGTTGAACATCTTTTACCTGGGGCCATGCTTGGTGACGCTGCAGCCATTTTGGGCTCTATAGATATTGTTGTCGGAGAAACCGACCGTTAAGTCGTGGACGGGAATTTCATTTCGCATCTTTTGAGCGCTTCTTTGCCGCCGGGATTCCCGTTTTGGGGCCTCGCATTGCTGGCGGCATTCTTAGGTGCACTTTGTGTTGTAGGCTTCGTTTCGATTCTGGCTTTGGTTTCGGTTTGGCTGGAGCGAAAGATCGCCGGTCACATTCAGGCTCGTTTGGGGCCAATGCGCACAGGTGGCTGGCATGGCTGGTCGCAAACTCTTGCTGATGCAATCAAGCTGTTAACGAAAGAAGACGTAATTCTCCGCGGGGCGGATCCAGTTTTGTTCCGGCTTGCCCCAGCCCTTGTGATGGGTAGTGCCTTGGCAATGTTTGCGGTTTTGCCGTTTGCGCCTGGAGTCCAATTCGCAGACATTGACCTTGGGGTCTATTTCCTTCTCGCGGTAGCATCTCTTACGACTATTGGCGTGATTATGGCGGGTTGGGGCTCTAATAATAAATGGAGTCTCTACGGGGCGATGCGTGAGGCGGCTCAAGCGACTTCCTACGAAATACCTCTGGCGCTTTCTCTCATCCCACCGATTTTGCACTTCGGTACTTTTTCTCTGTTGTCTGCTACCGAGCAGCAATCTGGGTGGGGCGGGATGCAGTGGTACATATTCAGTGATGCTTTTTGGGTGGCGATCCCTTCTTTCTTTTTGTTTTTTACGGCGGCCTTGGCCGAGAACAAGCGCGCACCCTTCGATCTCCCAGAATCGGAATCAGAACTTGTTGCTGGCTTTCACACTGAATATTCTGGATTGCGTTTTGCGTTTTTCTTTCTAGAAGAATATGCCGCAATGTTTGCGGCTTCTGCGGTTGCTACGGCTTATTGGTTGGGAGGGTGGAACTTCCCAGGGATGACCTTTTTGAGTACTGGTTCTCTTTGGTTGCCGATTTTGGGAGCTTTGGCCTTTCTTTTGAAGGCGATGTTTCTTGTTTGCGTCATGATTTGGATTCGGTGGACCTTGCCGCGACTTCGAATTGATCAAGTAATGACTCTCGGGTGGAAGTATCTAACCCCCTTGGCCCTTGGGATTATGGTGGCTGCTGCTGGGTGGGAAGCGTGGAGGGCGTCTTTATGACTTCAAGTGCATTTTCCCGTTGGTGGAGAAATCTTTCTGACGGTGTAATCTCAACCGCGCGAGGGATGCGCATTACTCTGCGTACGTTTTTGCGCAAACCGGTGACGGTGCAATACCCAGACGAAAAACCTGATCTGGGCGGTCGCTACCGCGGGATTCACTACCTGGAGCAAGACCTTTGCATTTACTGTGATGCGTGCGCAAAGGCTTGTCCGGTTGATTGCATAGAGATGGATGCCACTCGGCATGGCAAGGAACTCGAATGGCATGCTTTCACTCTCGACTACAACCGATGCATGCTTTGTGAGTTGTGTGTCTATCCTTGCCCAAAAGATTGCATTCATCAAGGAGAGGAATACGCACTCGTGACAGAAGATCGGGAAGATATGGTGCGGGATCTTTTGACCTGGAAAGGCTTGACTGAAGAGCAGAAGCAGAAGGTTGCCGAAGTGGAAGCGCTGAAAGCCCAGCGAGCGGCAGGAGGGGGCGAATGAACGGAGAAGTGCTTTCTTTTTCCCTTTTCTCTGCGCTTGCGGTGGGAGGAGCAGGCCTTGCCCTTTTTAGCAAGAGTGCCGTTCGTAGTGCCTTTGCGCTTCTTGCTAGCTTTCTTGGGGTTGCTGGTCTGTATCTAGTACTTGGAGCCGATTTTCTTGCTGTGACTCAAATCCTTCTTTATGCAGGAGGTATTTTGGTTCTCTATCTATTCGGATTGATGCTCGTTCCGCCTGAGGGGGATGAGCCGAGAGCTCTGCGTCGTCCCCTTGCTCTTGTTGTTGCGGTCGCTCCAGTAGCGGTTCTCTTAATAGGATTTCTTTCCCGTCCTTCCCATGGTGCGCGAGCAGTGCTGGCTGAGCCGACAGAAACAGTGAAAGAAATAGGACTCGCTCTCTTGAGACCGGATGGTTGGCTGTTGCCGTTCGAATATGCCTCTATCCTGTTGCTCGCTGCTCTGGTGGGAGCGGTTCATCTTGCTCGCCGCAGCGTGTCCAATGAGGAGGCAGAATGAGTCTCTCAGCCTATCTCATTGTTGCCGCTGTTCTCTTGGTTATTGGATTGGCCATGGTTGCTTCCCGGCGGAGTCTCATTCATGTGCTTATAGGCCTTGAGCTGGTGTTGAATGCTTCTGCCCTCAATTTTGTAGCATTTGGGCGATACGCCGGCGAAGGAGTAGACGGACAACTCGCGGCTCTTTTCGTCATTGTAGTT
>DNPI01000116.1:3853-6778 GCA_003501525.1 Planctomycetota bacterium | reverse complement strand
TGATGCAATCGCTTCGATTAGATCCTTCAAACTTATTCGCCCTTACAGGATTGTTCCGCATCGAGCTTGAAGCAGGCAACGAGCCCCTCGCCCTGGAACTTCTAGATTTAGCAGAACGTATCGATGCCGGACATTCTGCTGTACGCAACAACCGAACCGTTTGGCTCGAACAGCAGGCTAAACGCCAAAAAGATGGCGCCATCTCAGATCTTATTGAGGGTGATGCTACAGCGAGAGGAAGGCTTTTGGCCGGACATCTCGTAACAGCTCTCGCACAGGTCAGAAAAACTGTCGACTATCCAAAGGAGTCACAACAGCATCTTGCATCCTGCAGAGACGCCCTCCGCTCAGCTGTCTTTTACGCTGACACACACCGAGCTTTAGTAGAAAGGGTACTGGGGCATCCGGAAATAGACGAAACAATGGTGCGAGCCCTCCTAATCAAAATTCTCCCCTCTTGGGAGCCTTTTGTTGGTTACCCGAAAAAAAACTAGCCCTCGACAGGATCCAATGTCCGCTGGATATTCCAAGCCCGAGCTAATCCTTCATAAGAAAGATTGTCGCTGTTGAACCGACGCAGAGCCTCTTGGCTACTTCGGGCACGGGCCGAATCCATTTCACCTGGCCACATAGTTGAAGTATCCGCAGGACGTCGACCTTTCAAACGGACTATCACTTGGTGGTCACCTCCGGCAAATTCATAAGGTCCAGCAGCTTGTCCATCAAGCAACTCGTCTAATTGGTTACCTATTTGCAATCTCAACCAAGGCGCAATCTTTTCATCCTCACCCCACAAAGGGTCAGTAACAGGCCGAGGACGACGAGCAATCCAGTCCATTTTCGATACCAGATGGCCTTCAACGGCAAACTCCTCTTCTGCAATCACAACCGGGTCGCCCTCGACATGTCCTTCGGACCTAGGCAATTTCGCCAAAAACGACTGGGCCGCCTCGCGAGCGAGATTTTTCCCTTGTCCCTCTCTCCAAAAATCCACAACAGAGTCTTTGATATCTGCAACTGGTGGCATTTCTCGAGCTCTAATTTCAATCGGACGGATTACAAAAGCAATATCCTCAACCAAAATTGCCTTGGGAAGCCATTCACCCGCTTCGCCGCGAAACAATTCGCCTAGCTCCATCGAACCTATACGGGGAACATCTACGAGCTCACTACGAGGAACAGGTGTCGTTTCAGCGAGAAATTCGACCCCCTTCTCTCCGGCAAAAGCGCTTAAATCAGAACCAGCTTCCTGCGAAAGCAGCAAAGCAGCCCGGTGAAGTCGAAAATCCTGCTCAAGGCGGCTTCCCAACTCCTCTATTGAAAGCGTCGGACTAGTTTCCTCATCGCGCACCTCTCCGTCCTCTGGTTCAGGGCGAAGATAATGGGAATAACGACGGTAGTTATAGAAACCTTCCAATGCTTCTGAGGAAGGAGCATCAGATGGAGCCCATGCTGCAACTGCTTCGGTACCCAAAGCATCCGAAGTCAGAATCAAAGCTTCCCATGCAACAGCCTCTTCATTTTCCAAATCACGAATCTGCAGGGGTGTTAAGCCCTCGTCAAAGAAACTAGAGAACTCCTCTTCGGTGGGTTCTAAGGCAGCAGCTGCTTGGGCGAAATCGTCGGCGCTGAAAACCAGATAGTCCCCAGAAAATTCCTCAAAGTACTTAGAAAAGTCCTCCCGCACTTGCTCAGAAGTAACCACCACTCCAGAGGCAAGAAGCTCCTCGACCTTCTTCTGGCGAATGAGTGCACTCACGACATTCTCGTATTCGTGACCGTTTCGAAACCCGAACCTCTTGTAGATATCGGCGTATTCAGTCGCTCTGGAAATAGCAAATTGGTAGCTAAGAAAGCTTTGGAGGTCCTCAGCCACAACCGCCACTTCAAACTCATCAGCCAGTTTCATTAATGTCGCATAAGCGAGTACCGATTCAGTATCTAGTTCGGGCGACCTCGCCCCCATAATCTGCCGCTCGCGAGAGAGGAGTGTGTTCGCCCGACGATAATCTTCTGAAGTGATTTCCGCAGGGCCACTCGGAAGATCAAGAGTTGCCCAAACACCCGGCCCCTCGGCCATCACGCTCGCAATGGTCGACATCATGGGACCCGTCACAGAAAAGACGAGAAGGCAAAAGATGGCAACCCCGATTAGGGTCCAACGCTTGGCTCGAGACATAATTTGAAGCTTTCCTAGGGTTTCCTCCAACAGGGAGGGCGAAATTCTACAACTGCGGGCCCGGAGCCGTCTCCTCCTCTATTGAGGTCGAAGCCGGCACCTCTTCAGGAACATCCTCTGTCTCGGGCACTGCTGCGGGCTCATCACTCATTTCTTCAGCAGGCTCCACTTCGGCCGGGACAGAAAGGCGACCAGCTTCAGGCAAATCGTCAATATCACGAAGCCCAAAATGATCAAGAAATTCTCGCGTTGTTGCGTATAAAAATGGTCTCCCCGGGACTTCGGCTCTCCCAAGAATTCGAACTAATCGCATATCAAGGAGATGGCGCAGGTGCGGGCCACTATTTACACCCCGAATAGCATCGACATCAGCTTTGAGAACAGGCTGCCGGTAGGCCACCAAAGAAAGAACCTCTAAAGCAGCTGGGCCCAAGCGATTCTTGTGCACGCTCCGCCGAATACTGGCGAGCGGCTCAGCAAATTCCGGAGAAGTCAGAATTCTCCACGACCGACCGACCCTTGACAGCTGGAGCGGGAGTTTTTTTTCCAACATCCACGTTTCAAGCGCTTCAAGGTGCTGGCGAGGACTATGCGTTTCAGCCTTAACTGGTTCCTCGTCCTCAGGTTGAGTGGGATAAAGGACCTCTCTAATTCTGTCCTGAGTAACTGGCTCAGGAGAAGAAAAGAGGAGAGCAAAGAGAAGCTGTAGCTTCTCTTCGCCAATAGGCTCGTTTTCAGCGGCGGGG
>DNPI01000116.1:0-3539 GCA_003501525.1 Planctomycetota bacterium | reverse complement strand
TCAGCGGCGGGGCACAAAAGGCTTTCTCTCCCGAATATTCGGAAGCTTTCCGCTAGAAGTATAGCGGGATGCCATCTCTTCAAACCATGCTCGAGCTTCAATCGGCAAAATTGGCTGCTCATGTAAGGCCTCGAGTAAGACCGATTGGGGTGGAAAATACACAGTAGCCGGAAGAACTTCTGCAACTCGAACCACCCAGTATGCCTCGTCACCAGGAAGACGAAGAGGGCCGACTACGGTTCCAACAGCAGCGTTCTCTAGAGCAGACCCAAGCGGTTCCGGCAAAAATACAGGAAGCGGGGGCCATGTCCCATCTTCCCCGACCCAAGGAGGGAGAAACTCATCTTGAAGGAGCACTCTCGGGTCAGCTCCCGCCTCCAATTTGCGCTTTAAGGCAAACCCTTCATCTTCTGCTGCAACATGGAAAACGTGCATGCGAAGCCTATCCGACAAAAGCGATTCGCATCGTAAGACAAGCTGATACACCAAATTCCGGCGAATCCTAGATTCCAATGCTGCCCGAACTTCGGCGAGACTGCGCTCGTAGCGGGATCTTGCCCAGTGTTCCATATCTGCTCCTTCCGGGAGGTTGGCGCTGATTTCGTGCAGAGCAGCCTGAAGCGAAAGTTGAACGCTCGCATCATCTGCATGAATACCTAAACGGTGCGCTTCGCGCTCAGCAAAAGCTGAACGCTGCAACCCTCGAACCAGCTGCTCAGTTTCTTCTGGCATGTGAAAGGCAAGGTCAGCCACTAAAGCTCGAGCGTCCAACTCGTAGCCATCCACAACAATTTCGGGGATGCTAGAGACTTCTTCTCGGTGCTCAATATTTGGAGCCACACAGGAAGCAAGAAGTAGGCCCGCAGAAACAGCAAGGCGCCAAGTCACAACTCAGCTTAGCGGAACGTAACGCCCCGCTTAACACCGACCCCATGGCAAAGGGGACACTTTTCCTTCTTCTGTCTTCCCCCTTGAGCTCCTGTTTCCAGCGACGTGACAATTCCCGACCCACTACAGGTGGTGCAATTATCAAACCGAACGCTTGTGATTTCATAATCCCCACCGAACTCAGCGTAGTAGGCCAGGAGGAATTGGAAACGCTCCGTCGCAGAAGTTTTTCGCCACCATTCCTCAGGAGAAACCTCTTGATCATCGGAAGCCGCACGCCGTTGCCGCTCTAAGTTTTCCAAGAAACGGCGCGTTCGCTCTTCCATTTCCCTTTGTTCCGGAGATTTCCCATCGTCAACCTCTTCTTCATCATCGAGACCAGCTCGAGCGCGTTCTTCGCCTAAAACCCAGCTTCCCGTTCCAAAACCAGCTTGGCGGCGCTTAGGAGAATGAGCAAAGCGGTTCTGCCAAAGAGGATTAATGGCTGATTCGTCGACATCTGCTTTCATCTTCTGAAGATCTTCCAATAGGGAACGGCGAATAAGTGTGGGCACTTCCGCTTCGACCCATCCCAGAATTTCCTCAACATTCGCATCTCTATCCAAAGACCTTTTCTTGACCAACGCAATTGCCCGCAGATGCCAGTTCCTGACTAAAAACCGCTCCATTGCAGCATCACGCTGTTCTTCAAAACGGTCTTCCATATCACGACGTTCTGTCTCGAGCGCCGAATCTGGAAAGCTTTCACCAAACGCCGCAAGCTCTTCCTCTGCTTGCGCAAAACGTTCGCGATGAATGAGCTGGCGCACTGAGTCCAATGCCTCCGCTTGGTCACGATTCGCCAAAGTAATTTCAAGAGTGGTGGAGGCACCCTCTATACGTCGCATAAGCGCGGGGTCTTCAACAGCAAGGGCTCGAGCTAGCTCAAGATGAGCCTTAGCTTCATCAAGAGCGAACACTGTTTGAAGCTCAAGGGCAAAACGGAACTGGTCGAGCCCATCTTCCTGATCAATTCCAACTACTCGTTCTCGGTAAAACTGAGTGGGCGTCAAAATTGTTGTGGCTTCAACGACCACGGGCTCAGGCGGAGCCGCAAGTCGTGCTACCGGCACTAGCGAGGTTGTTTCCTTGACTCGCAGTTCAATGTACTGCGAGTCTCTGCGGATAATACGCCCGGTCAGCTGAAGACCATTTACAAGAAGCAGCTGGTCTGCAGTCACCATAGGGAGGGCCGTTTCAATGCGATATCCGAAACCGCTTTTAAGTCGGTCTCCCTCGCCCGGAAACAAATCCTCCCACGCGAGAGCAAATCGAGCTCCATCCCGGGCATCCACCACGACAAAACCATCCAAATCGTGATAAGTAATTGCACCTACCAAAATGCGGCCATCCCTCATACGAATTACTTCGTCGGATTCAGCCTGGAAAGACGGAAGCAGCAGAAAGGCGAGGAAAAGGTTCATGGAATACTTTGCTCAAGACGACGAGCCACCGGAACACGCCGAGGCAAAAGAAATGACAATTTCGCAGCCGGCCGTTCGGGAGTGGAACGATAAATCCGCAGCGTAGCCCAGTACAGAGAAGGGTCTTCCCCCGGTGGAGCCACATCCAAATCATAGAGATATCCGGGGGCATCAGGCACGGGTTCTCCTTTGTAAGTCCTTAACTCAAGAATTGTCCCGTCAGGCGCGGGAAGCCAAGCATCGTGGACAATAGTTTCAGCTAAATTTTCAACAGAAGGAGCAAGCTCCGCATAGGCACGAGCCGTCGCTTCCATGCCGCCACCGAACTGAAACATCCCCATCAACGCTGTAACAGCGAGAACAAAAATGGCCATGGCCAGCAAAACCTCAATTAAGGAAAACCCTCTCTTCAAGGCAGTCGCCTCCCGCCTGCAGCAACTGAACATGAACCGGAATAGGCCTCAGGCAACCACACCACAGCCCCCCGCAGGTGATTCCCGCTAGCAGTCCCACGAGCCCCTCTCTCTACAACCGTCATACGAGGGAAACTCCCCCTAATACCCATCCACTCGGCTCCAACAAGAGCAAAACCCGGGAGCTGCAAAGGCGGAGTCCCGCGCAAAACCAAAGAGGTTCCACCTCCAACTAAATCCTGATCTAAACTAGGAGGCCGATTCCGGAAATTCCCTGCGACACGTTCCACTTTGACGCTCAATTCAGAAGGGAATGAGTAGGGCTGATTGGATGCAATACCAAGAGTGGATTCCCAATCGCCATCATTGTCCAAAAACGTTAAGTCCGCCCAAGCGACTCCGTCCAAAACTACCATAGCTTCAGTACTAAGAGCTCTACGCAGCAGCCCGGTAGCATCACGTGCAAAACTGACACCCGAACCTTCGACTTGGGCTAGTCGAACTAGCCGACAAAGACGTGAGGTCGTTGTTTCCGGGACTACTAACCAGGCAATTTCAACTCCACGACGAGAAAGTGGGTCATCCGCAGGCAACGCAGCGCCTCGAGCGAGAAAGCGAAGACGCGGCAGTCTCCATGCAGGATTGTCGCCTGATGGAGGTCGCGCTTCCCAGTCATCAAGAATAAGCCAACCACGAGGCCCTGTATGCAACGCAGCCATGTCGCCCCGAATACGCTCCATCGCTGCTGCGAAGACAAGATCACCACGCCCGCGAC
>DNPI01000018.1 GCA_003501525.1 Planctomycetota bacterium | reverse complement strand
TCAGGTTGAATGGCTCCAGAGAGGATGCGCATAAGGGTGCTTTTCCCCGCTCCGTTTTCACCTACTAACGCGTGGATTTCGCCCGGCTTAATGTCGAGGTCGACGCCGTTTAAGGCAAGAGTGGCTCCGAAGGTCTTTCGGATGCCTTGCATCCGGAGATGTTTCATTCCAGTAGTTCTTTGATTTCTGGATTATGCAGGTTTTGCAGCGTGACCACAGCAGTCCCTGTATCAACAAAAGTGTTTGTGGACTGGCTAGAGTCGCTCCCTTTTATGTAATCAATCATCGTCGTAACAGCAAGGGCCCCCATCTTTTTTGGATTTTGGATGACTAGGGCATCGATTTCTCCTTTCTTTAGCCCGTCGAGCAAAAGGGGCGAAGAGTCAAATCCGACGAACTTGATTTTGCCCGCCAAGCCTTCTTGGCGAAGAGCTAAAAGCATTCCCGCTGCTACTGGTTCGCAGCAACAGAAAACGCCGTCTGCTTCGCGTAAACGGCCCATTAAGTTGAGGGATTCATTTTTTGCGTCTCCGACAGTGGGGCCAGCCCATCTATTGCTAACCGATATTTCGATACCCCCTCCTGCCTGTACCGCCTCTAAAAAACCTTCCTCTCTTCGAGTGGTGCTGGCGGATCCAACCTGATAGCGCAGTAAAACCACTTTGCCAGTTCCGTTTAGAAGTTTATGCATTTGCTGACCTCCCAATTTCCCGGCTTCGAAGTTGTCCGTTGCAACCAAACTTAAATAATCTTCACCTGGTTGCCCTTCGAGCGCTGAATCGAAAATGACCACTGGAACTCCTTGAGCTTTAGCCCTTAAAACAGGAGCTTTGAGGGCCTTATGGTCAAGTGGGGCGAGGAGTAGGCCGTCTACTCTTTGAGTTAAAAATTGCTGTACTAGTTGGATTTGCTGGGCGCGGTCGTTTTCCTTTAGGGGCCCTTTCCAAATCAACTCCACTCCATGTGCGTCTGCAGCTGTACGAGCTCCTTTTTCCACCGATTTCCAAAAGGAATGGGTTGTCCCTTTCGGGATCATTGCAATGACAGGAGGCTCCACAGTTTTCTGTTTGGAGCTTGATGTCTCCTCCTGGCAACTAAAGGAAGCGCAGAGCAGAGGTAGCAGTAGAAGGCGTAGCTGCATCAATGTCGGAGTATAGGCTGCGGCGCGGATAGCCTTTGCATATCAGATGGAAGCTCCCATAACTATCGATAGCTTGGAGGTCACGGATATCAGATTTCCAACATCTGAGTCAGGAGACGGGTCTGATGCGATGCACACCGACCCTGACTATTCGGCAGCTTATCTGGTGTTGGGGACCAGTGTTCCAGGTTTAAAAGGTCACGGACTTGCATTTACTTTAGGCAGGGGGACAGAAGTTGTTGTTCAAGCGGTGCGGGCACTGGAGCCGCTCATCGTTGGTAGGAGCCTCGCGGAGATTCGGGGAGATTGGGCTTCTTTTTGGCGTGGCTTGACGAGCGAGCCCCAATTACGCTGGATTGGCCCAGAAAAAGGGGCCATCCATTTGGCCACCGCTGCTGTTGTCAATGCGATTTGGGATTTAACTGCTCGCGCAGAAGGAAAGCCACTATGGAAGCTAGTGGCGGACATGACTCCCTCTGAATTGGTCGATTGCGTGGATTTTCGCTATATCGAGGATTTTTTGTCGCGAGAGGAGGCCTTTGAGATATTACAAAAGGGGAAATCGAGTCAGCCGGAACGGGAAAAGGAAATTCGTTCTAAGGGCTACCCAGCGTACATAACCTCAGTTGGTTGGCTGGGTTATGACGATGCCAAAATCAAGCGCCTTTGCAAGCAGGGCCTAGAGGAAGGGTGGGATTGGTTCAAAATGAAAGTTGGCTCTAATCTCGACGATGACAGGCGTCGGGCTGCTGTGATTCGCCAGGTAATTGGTCCAGAAAGGCAGCTGATGATGGATGCAAACCAGAAATGGAGTGTCCCAGAGGCGATGGCTTGGATGGAAGGTCTCGCTGAATTTCAACCGCTGTGGATTGAAGAGCCGACTTCGCCAGACGATGTCTTGGGGCATGCGGCTATTGCAAGAGCGGTTTCGCCAATAGGCGTGGCGACAGGCGAGCAATGCGCAAACAGGGTTGTGTTTAAGCAACTTCTTCAGGCTGAGGCAATTGCCTTTTGCCAAATTGATTCATGTCGCCTTGGTGGACTCAATGAAGTGCTAGCTGTAATGCTCATGGCCGCGAAAGCTGGTGTACCAGTGTGTCCGCACGCTGGAGGTGTTGGGCTTTGTGAGCATGTTTCCCATTTATTAGCGATAGATTTTCTTTGTGTTTCGGGTTCGATGACCGGTCGCGTTGGTGAATGGGTCGACCATTTGCACGAACATTTCCAAAATCCAGCAAAAGTAGAAAATGGTCGTTATCTCCTCCCTGACGCTCCTGGTTATGGAGTAGCCATGAAATCTGAATCTATTGAAGCGTTTTCTTGGCCTAATGGTGAGGTCTGGAGGGGTCGAGCTCAGGCATGACAGGTTCTGTACGCTTGGATGCCCACCAACATTTCTGGGCTAATCCTGATGCTTTGCCGTGGATGGCCGATGAACTTAATGTCATTCGGAAACCCTTTCTCCCTCGGGATCTGGGTCCTCTGCTGGCCGAGGTAGGGTTCGATGGTTCAATAGCCGTGCAGGCGGACCACTCTTTGGAGGAAACCCAATGGCTTCTTGATGAAGCTGCAGAGCGCTCTTGGATTCGAGGAGTGGTCGGGTGGGTTGATCTCTGTTCAAAAGAGGTTGAACATGACCTAGACTCTTTTGTTAACAAATCCAAGCTTTGTGGCATTCGCCATATTGTTCAAGATGAAGCTGATCCTCGATTCCTCTTGCGTTCTGATTTTGGGCAAGGAATTGATGCCGTTGGTCGGGCTGGCCTTGTCTACGACCTCTTGATTTTCCCTCGCCAACTTCCCGCCGCGGTTGAATTTTCTTGCGCTCATGCGGAGATGGATTTGGTGTTAGACCATATTGCTAAGCCTGTTCCAGCTGTTGGCGTGACCGCTGATTGGGCATCAGGGATTTATGCTCTGGCCGAGAACCCACGAGCTTTTTGTAAAATTTCTGGACTCGTGACCGAAGCCTTAGATGGGCGGTGGGAAGCCGAAGATTTTTATCCCTTCTTGGATGTTGTCCTGGAAGCCTTTGGCGATTCTCGAATTATGTTCGGCTCAGATTGGCCAGTCTGCTTGCTGGCATCACAGGGATACGAGGAGGTCCTCAGCGTGGTAGATGATTGGGCTGGGGGCCTCGATTCTTCTGCTTCGGAAAGGCTTTTTGGTGGGAATGCTGCCAGAATCTATGGATTAGTATGAATAAAACTTGGCTGATTACAGGGGCTTTTGGCTGTATCGGGGCTTGGGCAGTGCGCTTAATCCACGAACGAGGAGACAGAGTTGTTGGTTTTGATTTTGGGGAGAACGACCGTCGGGTGACGGATCTTGTCGGGCCTGAAGCGGTACGAGACATTGAGTGGATTAGGGGTGATGTCACTTCTCCTTCGGATATTCGCGAGGCGCTTGAGAGCACTGGCGCAAACCACGTTGTCCACCTTGCTGGCCTTCAAGTCCCTTTTTGTGCGGCGGACCCGATTCGAGGCGCGGAGGTGAACGTCGTCGGCACACTTAGAGTTTTTGAGGCGGTTCGAGATGTTGGCCTCCCGCGAGTTGCTTATGCAAGTTCTGCGGCTGTATTCGGACCCCAATCCAGTGAGATTGTTCCGGATGAATTAGCCCTTTGTGATCCAACGACCCTTTATGGTGCTTACAAGGTCGCCAATGAATCGTGTGCTTCTGTTTTCGCTAAGGACTATGGAATCGCAAGCGCAGGTCTGCGGCCTCTTACTGTGTTTGGAGTTGGCCGTGACCAAGGTCTGACTAGCGGGCCTTCACGAGCAATAAAAGCAGCTGTGGTGGGTCAGGAGTTTCATGTTCCTTTTCAGGGTTCGACTGACTTTCTACTCGCACGAGATTGTGCGGCGGCTTTTCTTGCTGCTGCTGAAGATGGACCGCCTGAAGCTCGAATCTATAACTTGCACGGCGAGTCTGCCGAGGTTCGGACAATGTTGGATTTAATTGAGGCTGAAATCCCGGAATCTCAGGGGATGCTTACTTGCGGAGGGGAAAGCCTTCCTCTTCCTGGAGAGCTCGATGGGAGGGCTTTCCGTGCCGACTTTCCGGATGTGGAGTTCACTTCTTTGTCTTCTGGGGTTGCTGAAACAGCGCGTGCTTTTAAATCTCTTCATCGGGAGAGCCGTTTGAGCCTGCATGACCTGGAAGAGGGAGCATAATTACCTTGGTATTTCAGAAAACCCAATGAAACCAACAACTATCCGAGCCCTTGCCCTCGTTGATGTACGCCGTTTTGAGATTCACGAGTTGGCAAGACCTGAGCCTAATGCCGGTGAAGTTTTGGTCGAAACTGAAGCGGTGGGCCTTTGTGGAACCGATTTTCACATTCACTCTGGACATGCGAATTACAACTTAGATGACAGTGGACGACCTATACCTCTTGCGGAATCCCCTCAAATACTGGGTCACGAGATCGTGGGAAGGGTCGTTGAGCTTGGTGCCGGTGTTAGCGATTTAGCGGAAGGCGATTCTGTTTTGGTCGATCAAGGGCTCCAGTGCATGAGTGCAGGCCTGGATTCTCTTTGCGAATATTGCGCATCGGGAGATTCGCACCAATGCGAAGGCTATCGGGAATATGGGATTACTGGGGTCCCGGGTGGATTTGCAGGGGTTCTTGGTGTACCTGCGGTCAATTGCGTCAAAAGAGATACTGCGATTCCAGCTGACGTAGCCGTTTTATCGGAGCCTCTCGGATGTGTTTTGCACTCAATGGAGCGCGCGAATTCTATGCCTACACGCTACCGTTTCGAGCAAACAGGAGGAGGGCAAGCAGTGCAGACGGCTGTAGTACTTGGCGCAGGCCCTGCGGGCCTTCTGTTTCTTCAACATATCAGAAGAGTGTCTGGTTTTGATGGTCCGGTGCTGGTGAGTGATCCAAATCCGGCGAAACGTGAATTGGCTAACGATTTGGGGGGTGAGGCGGTTGCCCCTGAGCAACTCGAAGCTGCGGTTTTAGAGAGGAGTAATGGTCGCCGTGCCGAATTCCTCGTGGAGGCGTCGGGTTCAGGGTCGGTTTATGCTCAAATTCCTTCTCTTATCCGCAAGCATGCGACCGTAGTGGCTTATGGGATAGGGCACCGAGACGCCGGGCTGACGCTTCTGAGCCAAGTGCAGTGGAAGGAGGCTTTCATGAGTCTCTCGGTGGGCGCTTCCGGAGGGTTCGATCCTGATGGGCGGCCGTCTATATATCGCCGGGCTTTGCATCTTCTTCAGGATGAGACGATTCAAGGAGATGCGATTATTTCGCATCGGTTCCACGGTTTAGATGGACTGCAACGAGCGTTTGAGGGAGGCAATAAGGATGCTGGGTACATCAAAGGTGCGTGGGTGGTCAGTGAATGAGAGTTTCGCTCTTTGTCTCTTGCTTAGTCGACCAAGTGCGACCAGAGGCCGGGATATCAGCTGTTAAAGTTTTAAAGCAGGCTGGCTGTGACGTTTCCTTTCCTCAAGGGCAGACATGTTGTGGGCAGCCTGCGTTTAACAGCGGGCATTTGCCAGAAGCTTGCCGGGTTGCATCATCCTTTTTGGAAGTCTTTGCAGACGCTGAAGTGATTGTGGTCCCTTCCGGCTCTTGCGCTGCGATGATTTCACACATGCCTAGTCTTTTTGCTGAAGGTAGCCGTGAAAAAGAGTTGGCAGAAGCGATTGCGAGGAAAACACATGAATTTTCTTCCTTTCTTGTTAACAATCTAGGGGTTCAAAATTTGGGGGCCCGATTTGCTGGTCGTGTTGTTTGGCATGATGCTTGTCATGCATTACGAGATTTGCATATCAAATCCGGGCCTCGTCGTTTATTGGCCGAAGTCGAAGATCTGGAACTTGTGAATTGGTCTGCCTCAGACGCTTGTTGTGGATTTGGCGGCACATTTGCGGTGAAACATCCGGATATTTCAGTTGCTATCCTCGATAGCAAGCTGAAAGAGCTCGAGACACTTGGTGTTGATGCTGTGGCTTCTGGTGATGCTGGCTGTCTGATGCAAATAGAAGGTCGCCTGGACCGGCAAAGGTCGAGTATTCAAGGTTTGCACTTGGCTGAAATTTTGGCATCTCGATGAAAGCCCCCCTTTCACCGGAGCGTTTTGAATCGCAGGCGGCAGAAGCTCTCAACGATACGCAATTACAGGATGCTCTACAAAAAGCTACGGGACTCTTCGCCGAAAAGCGGGGGGCGGCCGTTGATGCTTGTGAAGAGTGGGATTCTCTCCGGGAACATGCGCGATTAATTAAGGAGCATACGCTGCTTCATCTCGACGAGTATTTAGAAAACTTTGCTGCCCAAGCCGAGGCCTCGGGCGTTCAGGTCCACTGGGCGAGGGATGGCGAAGAAGCATGTCGCGTAATTGAGGACATCGCGCGAAATGCCAACGCTACTCGATTGGTGAAGAGCAAGAGTATGACCACGGAAGAGATTCATCTCAATAAAGCTCTCCAGGTCGCAGAAATAGACCCAGTGGAAACAGACTTAGGGGAATGGATTATTCAGCTGG
Source organism: Planctomycetota bacterium (assembly GCA_003501525.1). Lineage (GTDB taxonomy): Bacteria > Planctomycetota > UBA1135 > UBA1135 > UBA1135 > UBA1135. The sequence goes on along the minus strand of DNPI01000018.1, from coordinate 2,833 downwards.
CGGGTGAAACCCCTTCTCACATAATCGCGCCGGCAATTCACAAATCAAAAGAGCAGATAGCCGATTTATTTGTCGAGAAGCTAGCAATTGAACCCACCACTGAAGTCGAAGAACTCGCTGCTACTGCCCGTAAATCACTCCGTCGACATTTCGCTGAAGCTGATTTAGGAGTAAGTGGAGTGAATTTTGCTGTCGCTGAGACCGGATCTATTTTGATTCTTGAAAACGAAGGCAATGCTCGGATGACTACCACTCTCCCTAAGATCCACATCGCTCTTATGGGAGTTGAGAAGGTTATCCCTCGCTTTGCTGACTTAGCAGTTTTCCTGCGTTTGCTGCCACGGTCTGGTACGGGACAAAAAATTACAACTTACCAATCTATTCTGACCGGGAATCCAAGGCCCTCCGATGAGGAGGGCCCTAATCAGATTCATGTGGTTATTCTCGATAACGGTAGAACCGGAATGCTTGCGAAAGCGGTAACCAGGCAGGCCCTAAATTGCATTCGCTGTGGTGCTTGCTTAAATGTTTGTCCTGTTTATCAACAAGTTGGTGGTCATGCCTATGGTTCCGTTTATCCCGGGCCAATTGGCGCGGTGATTACTCCGCAGTTGACGGGGATTGAAAAAACCTCTCGCTTGCCTTTTGCGTCTAGCCTTTGCGGGGCTTGTCGGGATGCCTGTCCAGTTGGTATTGATATACCAGAGCTTCTCTTGCATTTGAGGGCAGAGATTATTTCTAGGCAGAGCAGACTTTCGGCTCGCATTGCGTTTCGGATGTGGGCTTGGGCGATGGTTAAACCATGGCGATATTCCCTCTCCACGAATCTCGCGAGAGCTTTTCCCTTTCTTTTGCCCGTGGGTCGCTGGAAGGTGAATAGAAGTTTTCCGGGCCTAGCCCCTAATTCATTCAGAAAATGGTGGAAGGATTCCTCATGACGGAAGCAAGAGCAGAGATATTGAATAGAATTCGCATGGGTTTGACGGCGGCTCGTGCAGAAGAAGGGTTTTGTTATCCCGCGGAGGTTTCGGGCGAGCAAGTGGGAATCCCACCAATTCCCCAATCGACTGCGCTGGTGGATATTTTTACCGAATCGCTTGAATCCGTAGGGGGCTTTGTTCATCGTTGCGGTCCCGGCGAAGGAGATGTGGCCATTCAAGAATTACTTAAAGAGCTCCAAGTCGAGCGAGTTGCCCACTCGGGCGTGCCTCCTGGACTTGAAGAATTGCTGCAGGTTGAGGCAGGTGTCTCAAGTGCCCAGTGGGGTATTGCTGAAACAGGGACTATTGTTCTGACTTCTGATGAGGAGCAGAGTCGGTTAGTTTCTCTTGTGCCGCCAATCCATGTGGCACTCCTGCGAGAAGACAACGTTTTGCCCAACCTCGATGAAGCCCTAGTGGAAGTCTACCGTGACAATCCTGCAGATATGAGTCGGGCCATTACTTGGATTACCGGACCATCGCGAACGGCAGATATTGAGCTAACGCTGGTGGTTGGGGTTCACGGTCCTCGGCAACTCCACGTTATCTTGGAGGCTGCGCAATGAAGCTTGTTCAGTTCGTCGGAGGTGCGGATTCCAGCCCGCAACTAGGTTTGCTGCTCCCTAATGGAGAGGAGGTCGTGGATGTCTTTGCTGCTGCTTCTGGTTTGTCTGCGCCCGCTTGTCGGCATGAGCTATTTGATCTTGCTGGTGACCTGATCTCTGAAATTAGAGTTTTTGCAGCATCCTTCGAAGAGGAAAATGCTCTCGAGGCGTTGCGCAATTCTGGTTGCGTGTTAGCTAAGAACAGCCTGAACTTGCTTTCGCCTGTTCCGAAACCCCGCAAGCTAATTGCGATTGGCCGGAATTACAGGGAGCACGCGGAGGAGCAGGGCGCTGACATCCCGACTGAACCACTGATCTTTTCAAAATTTTCAACCTCTGTGGTGGGCCCGGGTGCGGTAGTTCGCATCCCTCAGGGCTGTGAGAATCTTGATTACGAGGCAGAGCTTGGAGTTGTCATTGGTAGAAAAACCAAGGACGTTTCTCCTGCGGAGGCGGGGGATTCGGTGTTTGGGTATTTGAACATTAATGACATTTCTGCTCGTGATTTTCAGTTTGGAGATGGTCAATGGCAAAGAGGTAAATCGTGTGACACTTTTGCCCCGATGGGGGAGTACATTGCCACCACTGATGAAATCCCTGATCCTCAGAACCTAGCAATACGATTTAGATTGAATGGTGAGGTCCTGCAAGATTCACATACATCAATGATGATTTTTCCTATCCCGGAAATCATTTCTTATGCTTCCCGTTTCTTTACTCTTGAGCCGGGCGACGTGATTGCAACGGGAACGCCCTCCGGCGTTGGCTTTGCGAGAACTCCTCCGATTTGGCTCAAAGAGGGTGATTTAATGGAGGTCGAGATTGATGGGCTCGGGATTCTCGCAAATGCGGTTGGCTGCTAGAAGCAATTTACAAACTGCTGCACTGTCGTAGTGGTTGGTCTGCAATCGAGACCAGAATGAAGACAGCTTGCCCCTGTTTGCAGCGCTAAATCACGGGCGTGATTCGCTCGAACCCCCCCTCCGGGGATAACGGTGATGCGATCTCTGGCCTGAGCTACTAAGGCTGCAATCTGTTCTGCCCCGGCGAGAGCCGATTCTTTACCACCGGCCGTTAAAACTCGTTCCACTCCACAGCGGATGAGAGTCTCTAACCCTTCTTTTTGATTAGGAATCAGGTCGAACGCTTTGTGAAAAGTAACCGGTGCACCGTTAGATTTTTCGACTAGATACGTGACAGCTTCTTGGTCAATTCTCCCTTTAGCAGTGAGGATGCCCAGTACCACTC